>DASQGG010000215.1 GCA_035632695.1 Thermoplasmata archaeon | reverse complement strand
GCTCACGAGCCCGACGCTTGGGAAGGCCGCGACCACCGTGCCGCCCTTCAGGTCGACCTCCTTGAGGGTACGGACTTCAACGACGGACATGGAAGACCCCGTCGAGCAATGCCGCGTGGGGCGTAAGTAGTTTGGGCCCGTGCTCTCACAACGCGCGGACGGCCTGGATCGCTTCGTCGATCTCACGCGACAGTCTCACGTGCGCCGCCGGGTCGTGCCAGAGGTACGTGAGATCGGGACGCGTCCTCCGGCAGATGTCGAGCATCTCGTCGACGCTCGTCGCCTGGAGTACCTCGAGGACCACGGGCTTGTACGCACGAAGCTCCGTGGCGTGACGCCGTACCACGTCGGCGTAGAGCCAGAACTCGCCCTTCATCCAGCGTTCCACGAATCCGCGCGAGAGCGGCCGCACGCGCGTGGCGACCTGCTTCGTGAACGCCTCTTTCGCGAGTTCGAACAGTAGGCGGTGCTCCGATTCCTGCTCCGCAGACGCCACGTGTCGGTCCATGGAACCGGTGGAAGATAGACCTTCCGCGTCCGGCTCCGCCGATTCAGCTCTCCGCCTTCCTGCGGAAGACAAGGATGGTCAAGACGAAGGGGACCGCGATCCAGAGCGCGGCAGCGAGGAGGATCGCCGCGACGGACAGGTATCCGGTTGGGACGACGATGCCAAAGAGGTACCCTCCCCCGGTGGAGGGGACGGCCGCCCCCAGGAGCAGTTGGAATACCATGTTCGGGTCGAAGAGATAGACCGTCAGCAGCGTGGAGTAGTAGTTCGGGCTGAGGTAGAACCCGCCCGACGAGAGGAGCAGGAAGGTCGTGATGAACGAGAAGATCAGGTTGAAGAAGAGCCACGTGACCACGCCGAACACAACGGCGGTTCCGACGCTCTTCGCCAGGGTCGAGAACAGGAGCATAAGGAGCACGTACACGGCAATCAGGAAGAGACTGGCACCGAAGACCGCCAGGGCGAATGTGAGCGTCGGCGCGCGCCCCGAGATCGAGGTCACGACGGCAATCCCCGCGAGAAGCACAGCTACGATGGGTACCGCGATGGCCGCGAAGGCGCCCAGGAATTTCCCGGTGAGAATCCCTTCCCGCCGGATCCTGCGCGCGAGAAGGAGTTCCAGGGACCCCTGAGCGCGCTCGCGCGCAATGGCGTCGAACGAGACGGCGATTGCCATGATGGGAAGGACCAACCCCATGAAGCTGCCCACGAGGGTGATGAGGACCGCGTCCGCCCCGTTCTCGTACGCCGGTCCGTAGGACGGAGGTGTCATGACGGGTTGGGTCACCCTGGATCCTTGGTAGGTGATGTTCACGAGGTGATTCCCCTCGGTCAGAGGCCCGTTGTAGAAGCCGTTCGCGTCGGGATGTCCGGAGAAGTTGCCGTCGACGTACACGTCAGCTGCGGTCGCGGGATAGCCGTCCGTGGTGATGACCTGGAACGAGAAGGAGCTCTGGCTGCCGTACGGCCCCGAGGTCGTACCCCACGTAAAGCGGCCTACGTTGAACGTGATGTTGTCGGTCATCCCCCGGTAGAAGCCAACGGATCCGAGGCCGTAGTCCCCGTACTTCATCGCGTACGAGATATTCTTGGGCATGGTCGTCCCCGCGTCGTAGACCACGAAGCCCGAGGCATTCGTCTGGATCGTCGTGAGTAGGCTTCCCGTCCCGTTGTAGGCAGGGTTCGTGTAGTCCTGAAGGTAGACCGACACGGAAGCTGCCGCCTGGGGCACGCCTCGCTGGTCCGCAACCCACCCGATGACCAAGTAGTGATCCGATCCGCTCTCGTTCCGCACGGCGGGGTACACGTTGAGGTCGATGGAGTTACCGAAGCCCGACGGGCCGGATTGCGTCATCCCGTAGGACACGCCGAAGATGAGGAGGGCGATCAGGATCACGAGGACAATCAGCCTCGGACTCTTGAGGTGGGACCAAAATTCCATCCATCCGATGCGCGCGGCGCCTGCGAAGGGATTGCCGATCATGTCCCGCCGCCTCCGAGGACCGACATGAACGCATCCTCCAACGTGGGTTCGGTGGGCTTCACGGCGCGGAGTCGCACGTGGTTCGTCACGAGGACGCGGGCCACCTCGTCCGCGATGTCCGCGCCGGACTCGGCTTCGACGCGGATCCCGTCCGGCAATTGGTAGACCATCTTCACCTTGGGGATGGCCATGAGCTGCTGGACTACGGGCTGGCTCGGGATGTCGCACTCCACCTCGACGCGCGTGAGTGCGCTCGCGCCGATCCGATGTCGGAGGGCGTCCATGCGATCCACGGTGAGCATCTTGCCCTTGTGAATGATGCCGACCGTGGTGCAGGTCTGCTCGACCTCGGACAGGATGTGGGAGGAGAGGAAGATCGTCTTCCCCTCGCCCTGTAGCTTCCGGACCAGGTCGCGGAAGAACCGGATCCCCTGCGGGTCGAGCCCGCCCGCGGGCTCGTCCAGCAGAAGGATGCGTGGGTCGTGGATGAGGGCCTGGGCCATGAGGAGACGCCGGCCCATGCCGTGGGAGTAGGTCTTCACCTTGCGGTCGGCGGCCTCCTCGAGGCCGAGCTCCTTCAGGAGGGCGCGAGCGCGGTCCTTCAGCTCCGATCCATCCATGTCCTGCAGCCGGCCCCAGTAGACGAGGTTCCGGTAGCCCGTGAGGAGCGGGTACGCGCCCGATTTCTCGGGCATGTAGCCCACGGTGCCGCGCACGGCCATCGGCTCTTTCCGGATGTCGTGCCCGTCCACCTGAGCCGTCCCGCCCGACGGCGCGAGCACGGTCGCCAGGATGCGCAGGGTCGTGGTCTTGCCTGCGCCATTCGGTCCCAGGAAGCCGAAGACCTCGCCCTTGGGTACGTCGAAATCGACGCCCTGGAGAGCGTCCACGCCGCTCCGGAATCCCGCGTACCGCTTGCGAAGGCCTTGGACATGGATGGCCATGGGCGTCGACACGAGCATCCCTGGGTGGGCGGGGCCGCGGGCCTGCCCGGCACCCAACGGGCGCTGCGGATGCTTAAACCCTCTGAACCTGTCCTACATCGTCCCTTCCGGCGGAAGGCCCGGGGTCGGGTCCCGGTTGCCGCTCCCTGCCCACCTCGATACTCTGCCGTGCGGCGTGTGTCATTTAGCGGGTGTAAGTGTAATCAATACCCATGTGCCAAATCGCGCGGAGTCGGGTGAGTTGAGTGACTCCAAGAGAGTCGCTCGAGCGCAGGTTTCCGAGAGCGCGGCGACTCGGCCGTGGCTCCCGGGGGATCCTGCGCAGCGCAGGGGACGACCGTGTACGAAGAGAACGAGCAGATCGTGGCGGCCAAGGCGGGGGAGACGCTTCTCCTCCTGGGCAACGAGGCGATCGCCCGCGCGGCCCTTGAGGCCGGCGTGGATCTGGCAGCCACATATCCGGGGACGCCGTCCTCGGAGATCGGCCTGGTCCTCGACGACGTCGCGAAGGAGGTCGGCCTCAAGTTCCAGTACGCGATCAACGAGAAGGTGGCCATGGAGGTCGCCGCATCGGCGGCCGTGGGCGGCCTGAAGTCGCTCGTCTTCATGAAGCACGTGGGGATGAACGTCGCCGCGGACGCCCTGATGACCCTGGCGTACAGCGGCGTTCGGGGCGCGATGGTCATCGTGACCGCGGACGACCCCGGCTGCCACTCGAGCCAAAACGAGCAGGACAACCGCCTGTTCGCGAAGTTCGCCAACCTCCCGCTCCTCGAACCCGCCACGCCGCAGGAGTGCCTGGACTTCACCAAGTTCGCGTTCGAGTTCTCCGCGTTCCTCGAGCTGCCCGTGATCGTCCGCACGACGACCCGGGTGAGCCATGCGCGCGGCCCCGTGACCGTGGGCGATCGTGCCACGCCCAAGCGCACCGCACACTTTGATCGCGAGCCGAGTCGGTTCGTCATGCTCCCCTCGAACGCCCGGGAGGGACACAAGCGCGTCCTCCAGAAGATGCGCCTCGCGGAGGGGATCTCGGAGTCCACCCCGCTCAACCGGGTCGAGGACCTGGGCCGGAAGGGCGACATCGGCATCGTGGCCTCCGGCCCCGCCTACCCGTATCTGATGGAATTCGCGGACGACCTGATGGGCAAGGTCCTGAAGCTCGGTCTCACGAATCCGCTTCCCAAGACCAAGATCGCGGAGTTCCTCCGCGGGGTGAAGCGGGTGGTCGTCTTCGAGGAGCTCGAGCCCTACTTGGAGGACCAGCTCCGCGCCCTGGCCAACGAGTACGACATCCACGTGGAAGTCTATGGCAAAGGGCAAGGGCTCGTGCCCCGCACGGGCGAGCTCGACCCCGACCTGATCGCCGAGGCGCTCGTACGCCTCGAGATGCTCGACCCGAAGACCGTGCAGCGCCTGCGGGACGTGAAGCTTCCGAAGGTTCCCGAGCGGCCGCCCGTGCTCTGCCCGGGCTGCGGCCACCGCGGAGTCGCCTACGCGGCGCGGCAGGCCTCCCGCCGCCAGGACGTCCTCTTCCCCGTGGACATCGGGTGCTACAGCCTGATCGAGTACCCGCCCACCGCGACGGGGGACATCCTCCTCTGCATGGGCTCGTCCATCGGCACGGGCGCGGGGCTGGCGGCGACCACGGACAAGAAGGTCCTCGCGTTCATCGGCGATTCCACGTTCTACCACGCGGGCATTCCCGGGCTGATCCACGCGGTGCACCAGAACCTCACGATGACCGTGTGCATCATGGACAACGGGACGACGGCCATGACGGGCCACCAGCCCCACCCCGGGATCGCCGAGGGCGGTCACCCCGCGGTGGACATGGAGGGACTCGTCCGTGCCTGCGGCGTGAAGAGCGTGGAGACGTACGACGCGTACGACGTCAAGGCGCTGACCAAGGCGTTCCGCCGCGCGCTCGACCGGGACGGCGTGAGCGTGATCATCGCCCGCCACGAGTGTCGCCTCCTCGAACTCCGGGATCAGAAAGTGAAGGGCGTGGCACCCACGCTCTACCAGGTCATCCCCGAGAAGTGCACGAAGTGCGACTTCTGCATCGACGCGTTTGCCTGCCCCGCGCTCGTCAAGCTGGAGGACGAGAGCGTCGCGATCGACCCGGCGTTCTGCAACGGCTGCGGCGTGTGCGCGGACGTGTGCCCGCCAAAAGCCATCGTGCTCGTCAAGGAGGTCAGGGCATGAAAGGCACGAGCCTCGTCATCGGCGGCGTCGGCGGGCAGGGCGTGATCCTGACCGCGCGCATCCTGTCCGAGGCGGCCCTCGCCCACGGGCTCAAGGTCCAGATGTCCGAGGTCCACGGGATGAGCCAGCGCTACGGCTCCGTGGTGTCGACCGTTCGCATGGGCAGCGTCCAGACGTCCATGGTCAAGAAGGGCGAGGCGGACGCCATCGTCGGGTTCGAACCCCTCGAGAGCGTGCGGATGCTTCCGTACGCCTCGCGCAAGACGATCGTCGTGACCGCCCTGACGCCAATTCGGCCTCTCCTCGTCGTCCTGGGCAAGGAATCCTATCCATCCCTGGAGGAGCTCCACCGCACCCTGCGGGAGCGTGCGGGCCGCGTCCTCGCGATCGACGCGGACCGGATCGCCCGGTCCGTGGGCGACCCCGTCGTGGCGAACAGCGTCCTCCTCGGGGCGCTCCTGGGCACCAAGGTGGTGCCCGTGCCCTTGGAGCGCGTGCGGCGCGTCCTGGCGGAGCACGTTCCGGGCAAGCTCCTCGCGGCAAACCTAGAAGCCCTCGACATCGGTTATGGGATCGCCGTGCAAGACGAGTACTCGATCCAATTCGCCTAGGTGACATCATGTCGAAGAACTCACGCGGACTTTCGGGAAAGGCCGTGGCGCCGGGAATCCTCCTCGTGTTCCTGACGGTCCTTTTCAGCGGCGTCTCGAACTTCGTGAACGCGCAAGCCCTCGGAGCGAACCCCGCCTGGAACTCGGACCTGTTCGTGACCCTGCGGAACGTGGCGGTGGCCGCGATGCTCGTGCCGCTCGTGTTCCTCGCAGGGCGGACGGCCCGTGCCCCGCTGACCCGGACGGATTGGCTCAAGCTCGGGGCAATCGGCCTCATCGGCGGCGCCATCCCGTTCCTCCTGTTCTTCCGCGGCCTCCAGATCGCCGGAGCCGCGGGCGCTGCGACCGCGACCTTCGGCTACCGCGCGCTGTTCCTCATGGCGGCCGTCCTCGGCGTCGTCTTCCTCAAGGAGCACCTCACGTCGCGCCTCGCGCTGGCGGCGGTCCTCCTCCTGGCGGGCAACGCTCTCCTGATTTCCCTGACCGCGCCGATCTGGACGGACGGGACCGCGTACGTGCTGCTGGCCACCGCCCTGTGGGCGGGCGAGTACACGCTCTCCAAGCACGCGCTCCGGAACCTGCCTTCCGGGACCGTGGCCCTGGGCCGGATGGGCTTCGGAGGCGTGTTCCTCTTCGCCTACGTCGCGCTCACGGGCCAGCTCGGCGGCGTGGCCGCGATCGGCGGCGCGCAGTGGGGCTGGATCGCCCTGAGCGTGGTCCTGCTCCTCGGATTCGTCACGACCTGGTACGCCGGGTTGAAGACCGTGGACGTGAGCGTGGCCACCGCGGCGCTCGTCCTAGCCTTCCCGATCACCTGGGCGCTCGGCCTGCTCGCGTCGAAGAGCACCCTGGGCCTGCCCCAGCTCGCCGGCGTGGTCGCCATCACGCTCGGAGTCGCCCTCGCGATCGGTCTCGCCTCCCTCCGCGAGACGTGGGAAGCGGTCCGGGTGTGGCTCCGCGCGCGGATCTCCCGAGCGGAGTGATCGATGCAGGGCGTCCAGCTCGCCGCGCGGTTCAGCATCGCGACGAACCGCCTCAAGTACTGCGGGCCTGCCGACGCGGAACCCACCCTCTTCCGCACGATCGTCCAGGGGAAGGATCTCGACGCGTCGCGGAAGGCCCTTCTGCGATTCGAGGCGCTCGAACCCTATCTGACCGCGATCGCCGCGAAGCACGGACTAGATCCCCTGGACCATGACGTCGTCGAGGCGTACTGGGTCGGGAACAGGCTCCTGGACGACTTCACGCGGGACGACTTCCGCGGAATCCTGGACACGCTCACCCGCCGCGGCCTGCCGCGTCCCATGGCCGAGGCGTTCGCCGCCCACCTGCCCGAGCGCCCGCTCCCCCACCACGCCTTCCACGTGAGCTACGTCGGCGTCGGGAACGTCACGGGCCACGTCCAGACCACCCTGCCGAACATGGAGGCGTGCCGGCCCGCGTGGGCCCGCGTCCTCCGCGTGGCGAAGACGAAGCTCGACCTGGAGAAGCCCCGGTTGGAGTACGCGGGGGACCGTCTCCGCATCGGGGCGGCCGTCCCCGAGACCCTGGCGTACGATCCCCGCGTGCTGCCCGGGATCGCGGAGGGTGATCACGTGGCCGTGCACTGGAGTTGGCCCGCCCTCGTCCTGTCCGACGGCCAGCTCGCGAACCTGAAGGAGTACACGGAGCGGTCCCTCGCGGCCGCAAACGACGGGCTCGCGGGCTTGCGGTCCCACTAGGGGAACGCGCCCTCACGGGTCGACGACCGTGACGGTCCCCCGCATGAACCCGAGCGCGGACATCGCGGCGGAATGAGCAGGCCCGGGCCGGTCACTTGGATTTCCAGGACAGCGCCCTGGCCGGGATCGCGAAGAAGATGACCGCAATCACCGCGGTGATTGCCAGATCGACGAGGGCCGTCGCATCGTTCCCGAAGACCATGGTCGCCCGGAGGCCTTCGTTCAGATAGGTCAAGGGCAGGAAGTTCGCCACGGTCTTCAGGTAGGACGGGAAGAGGTCGACCGGGAAGAAGGTGCCCGAGAGGAACATCATCGGGAAGCCGATGGCGTTCGCGATGGCCGCCGCGGTCTCCGTATCCTTGACGAAGATTCCCAGGAGCATCCCGAGGGAGGTGAACTCCACGGTACCCACCGCGATGAGCACGATGGCCATGAGCGTGATCGTCCCATCCATCTGGAACACCACGACGCCCGTGACGAAGACGAGAGCCATGGAGACGAACATGAGGAGGGTGTAGAACAGGATCTTCGCTGCGAGCCACTCCGCCTTGCTGAGCTTCGTGGTCGCGAGGAACTTGAAGTACTTCCGGGTGCGGTACTCGCCGCAGATACTCGTCATCCCGAACAGCGGGGTCGTCAGGATCGTGAAGCCGATCATTCCGGGGAGGAAGATGTCGATGTACTTGCTCCCCTTTTCCGTGATCGGCTGCGTGGCGGGTATCACGACCGGCCTCGCGTTCGAGATCTGGAAGTTGAACTGGGTGGCGACCGCGTTGATCGCGGCGACTGCGATCCCGTACGTGGACTGCGTTTGGTCGCCGTACAGGGTGACGTTCGCGGTGACCGTGCGGTTTCCCAACCGCGCGGCGACAATGCTCCGGTTGAATCCGTTCGGGATCTCGAGCGCCAGGCTGAGTGCGTGCGCGTGGATGTAGTCCGCGATGCTCACGTCCGACGGGATCTGGTTGTACGAGATCACGGTCGTGTTGTTCAGGGCCTGGATGAACGCATGGCTCAGGGGCGTGTTATCGAGGTCCTGCACGTAGAGGGAGACCTTCGAGCTCCCCGTGCTGCTGAAGATCGCACCGAAGAGGAGGATCAGGATGACGGGGAATGCGAGCGCGAAGAAGGTCCCGGTGCGGGAGCGCAGGTATTGCTTCCCGAACGCCTTGGCATCCGCGAGGATTCGGTTCATGTGGCGAGCTCCCCCTCTTTCATCCGCGCGCCTACGAGGGCGAGGAAGACATCCTCCAACGACGGCCGCCGCGTGTAGATCTCTTTGAGCGGCATTTCGATCGAGGCGAGCTTCGCCAGGGTCCACCGGACCAGGGAGATGTCGTCCACGTGGACGAGGACGTTCCCGTTTTCCTGCTCCGCCTTGATCCCGCGTGCCTGGAGCGCGTCGTAGCCCGCCTGCCCGGCGCCCGCGAGGACGATCGTCGTCCCATGGCCGTATCGGTCGATGAGGTCATCGGGCGAGCCGCGCGCGACGATCTTTCCGTGGTTCATGATGGCAACGTCGTCCGCGAGCTGCTCCGCTTCGTCCAAGTAGTGTGTGGTCAGGAGCACGGTCTTGCCCGACGCCTTCAGGGAGCGGATGACCCCCCACAGCTCCCGCCGCGCGCTGGGGTCCAGGCCCGTCGTCGGCTCATCGAGGAAAATGAGATCGGGATTTCCCACCAGGGCCATCGCGATCCCGAGCCGTCGCTTCTCGCCTCCGGATAGGTTGATGGCCTGGGTGTGGGCGCGGTCGGTCAGTCCCACGGTTTTGATGAGCTTCGCGATCGCGTCGTCCGGCAGATCGCGGTCGAAGAGGGATGCCCAGTAGTCCACCGCCTCGATGGGCTTCAGGCGGTCGAACGGTTCGAAATCTTGCGGCAGGACGCCAACCCGCTCGCGGATCTTGCGATAGTCCCGGGTCACGTCGGCCCCGAAAACCTTCGCGGACCCCGCCGTCGGGTCCCGGAGGCCTTCGAGGATTTCGACCGTGGTCGTCTTCCCCGCTCCGTTCGGCCCGAGGAGGGAGAAGATGTGCCCGGGTCGCACCTCAAAGTCGATGCCGTCGACCGCCTTGATGTCCGTGTACTCCTTGTGGAGCCCGTGCACCTCGATGGCAAAATCCGGGGTCAGTGTCCTTCCGCTCCGGTCGGGCGACTACCCCGCAGCCTTATCATTTTTGCCCCCGTACCTTCCGTGGCTAGGGATCCTCGAGGACCAGGGTCGCCCTCCGGATCACGAACCCGCGCCCTCCGCGGAGTTCCAGGGCAGCACCGCAATCCGGGCATACGGCTCGGGGGAGCGTGTGGTCTCTCCCCGAGGGCAGCTCGAACGGCTTGGCGGCCTTGCAGGACGGGCACACCCCCGTGGCGGGGACCACGGACACCCGCAGGACTGCGCCGTCGGCCGGGGTGTCCGACGCCTCCAGGTCGAACGCCGCCTGGAGCTCGCGGGGGCTCAACGCCTCGAGCTGCCCGAGGTCGATGTCGATCGCCTTGCAGGCGCTCGCTCCGCGTTCGTCCATCTCCGCCACGACCGCGCGCACGACCTGCTGGGCGATCACGGTCTCATGCATGGCTCGCGGCCTCGACCTCGTCCCAGGCTTCGAGGATGTCTTCCGCTTCCTTGCGGTCGATGGTCATCATGGCCACGCCGCCCTGGACGAGGAGGTACTCGCCGACGCGCGTTTTCACGTGGCTCGCGTCGACCTCGCGGGTCCAGCCGCCGGACGTGACCACGGCCTTCTTGCCTCGGATCTCGAGGACCTTCGCCGGGACGGTGAGGCACATGTCCGCAGGCTCCGTCGCTGGGAGTCCCTTAGACTCCCTTCCGAATATACCAGCTATATGTACTAAACGTTAGCGACGTTCAAGAGAAAGCGCGCCCGTGGAATCGCCCGGCGGGACTGTGATCGAGATCCGCTTCCACGGTAGGGGAGGCCAAGGCGCCGTCATTGCGTCGGAACTCCTCGCTCAAGCAGCCTTCCTCGAGGGCAAGCATCCCCAGAGCTTCCCGTTCTTCGGGGTCGAGAGGCGGGGCGCACCCGTGACCGCGTACACCCGCATCGACGATGTGCCCATCCAGATCCGCACGAGCATCACGAACCCGGACATCGTCGTGGTCCTCGACGCGGGGCTCATGCGCACGATCAACGTCACGGCGGGTCTGAAGCCCGACGGCCTGCTCCTCGTGAACACCGACAAGGCCCCCGACCAGCTCGAGGTCCCCTTCAAGGGGCGCCTCGCCACGATTGACGCCACGGCCATCGCGCTCGCCCATGGGCTCGGCTCCAAGGCCACCCCGATCACGAACACGGCGGTCCTCGGGGCGCTCGCGCGGGCGAGCGGCATCGTCTCCTTGGATTCCGCGTGTCGCGCGGTGGAGCGGTTCGCCCCCGCGAAGCCTCAGGAGAACGTGGCGGCCGTGCAGGACGCGTTCGACAAGGTCGTCGCGCTGGCGGCGGTGAGCCCATGAAGCAATACGAGGTGGAGGAAGATCTCCCCGAGGCGCCCATCGCGACGACGCCGAGCGACGTGATCCACACGGCGAGCTGGCGCACGTTCCGGCCCGTGATCGACCTCAAGCTCTGCACGAAGTGCAACGTCTGCTGGAAGTTCTGCCCCGACGACGCGATCGGGTTCGACGGCGTGGGGTTCCCCGTGATCCGCCTGGACTACTGCAAGGGGTGCGCGATCTGCGCCGAGGAATGCAAGCCCAAGGCAATCGCCATGGTCAAGGAGGAGTGATCCCGTGGTCGAACTCGTCATCAGCGGCAACTACGCGCAATCCTACGCGGCGAAGCTCGCCCGCGTGCACGTCGTCTCCGCGTATCCGATCACCCCGCAGACCTCGATCGTGGAGAAGCTCGCCGAGTTCGTCGCCTCGGGGGAGCTGCACGCGGAGTACATCAAGGTCGAGTCGGAGCACTCCGCCCTCCAAGCCTGCATCTCCGCCTCGGCCCTTGGCGCGCGGACGTACACGGCGACGTCGAGCCAGGGTCTCCTCCTCATGCACGAGCTCCTGCACTGGGCCGCGGGCGCACGTACCCCCGTGGTTATGGGCGTCGTGAACCGGGCCGTGGCCCCGCCCTGGTCCATCTGGACGGACCATACGGACACGGTCGCCCAGCGGGACACGGGATGGATCCAGTTCTACGGGGAGAGCAACCAGGAGGTCCTCGACACCACGCTCATGGCGTTCCGCCTTGCGGAGCACCCCGAGGTCCGCCTCCCCACCATGGTCACGGAGGACGCGTTCTACCTGTCCCACACGGTCGAGCCCGTGGACATCCCGTCCCAGGAAGAGATCGACCGTTTCCTGCCGCCCCGGGAACGGAGCGCGACCCTCGAGGTCGGCACGGCGATGCGGCTCGGTTCGTTCACCGGGCCGGACTTGTACATGGAGTTCCGGCACAAGATCGCCGCGGCCATGGGCCGCGCGCGGGACGTGTTCCTGGAGATCGAGGACGACTACGCGCGACTCACGGGCCGAAACCACGGCGGTCCCCTCCCGACGTACAAGGTGGACGACGCGGACACGGTCCTCGTGACCATGGGCACCGCGACGACGACCGCGAAGGGCGTCGTGGACGCCATGCGCGCGGACGGCCACAAGGTCGGCCTCGCGAAGCTTCGCACGTTCCGCCCCTTCCCCGTGCAGGAGCTCCGCGAGCTCGCAGGAGGCGTCGACCGGATCGGCGTGCTCGATCGCTCGTTCACCTTCGGTGCGGCGGGCGCCGCGTTCACCGAGGTCGCGGGTGCGCTCTATTCCCTGCCTCAGCGCCCGGTCCTCCGCGACTTCGTGGCCGGCCTCGGCGGGCGAGACATCACGGCCACGACCGTGCGCGAGGCGTTGCTCGATCTGCTGACCCGCGACGGACCCGAGGCCGCCTGGGTCGAGCTCAAGCGCCGGGACGGAGGCGACTGACGTGGCGCGACTCACGATCCCGGCCGAGGAGCTCGTGCGGTCGGGGCACAGCGCGTGTCCGGGCTGCGGTGCGACCCTCGTCATGCGGTACCTGCTTAAGGGCGTCGGCAACCGGGCCATCGTCACGGTCCCCGCGTGTTGCTGGACCGTGATCGGAACGCCGTTCCCTACCACGGCGCTGGATGTCCCCATGCTCGACTGCGCCTTCGAGGCCACGGGCGCTTCCATCTCCGGCTTGCGCGCGGCGGCGGACCAGCTCGGTCTGAAGGACGTGACCATCGTGGGCTTCGCCGGCGACGGCGGCACGGTGGACATCGGCCTCCAGGCGCTCAGCGGGATGCTCGAGCGTCGGACGGACGGCATCTACGTGATGTACGACAACGAGGCGTACATGAACACGGGCGTCCAGCGGAGCGGGGCAACGCCGGAGGGTGCCTGGACCACGACGACCCCCGTGGATGAGTTCTCCCGCGGCAAGCTCGAGCCCAAGAAGGACATCATGGCGATCGTCGCGGCCCACCGGCCCGCCTATGCAGCCACGGTGAACGTGGCCTTCCCCGAGGACTTCGTGAAGAAGGTGCAGAAGGCGAAGGCCATCAAGGGCCCACGGTTCGTGCACGCGTTGGCCCCTTGTCCGCCCGGCTGGCGGTACTCCTCGGAGAAGACGATTGAGATCGGCCGCCTCGCCACGGACACGAACATGTTCCCGCTCTACGAGATCGAGGACGGCGTCTACCGGATCACGCGGAAGCTCGGCGTCGCGAAACCCGTCCGGGACTACCTGAAGACGCAGGGGCGGTTCGCCCACCTCGGCGAGACGGAGGTCGCTCAGATCCAAGCCGAGGTCGATGCGCGGTGGAAGCGGCTCCTCGCCCTGGAGACTCTCGTGTGACTCCCCCTGCCGTAAGGGCAATCTCACCGAAACCTTGAACAGGAGGCCAACCCACTCCGCCCCCATGGCTTCCCCACCCCCAGGCGGTCCTCAGCCACCCCAACAGCCGTATCCCCAGCAACCGTATCCACAGTATCCGCCGGGCCAGCCGTACTACCCCCAGCCGATGCCGCCACCGCGGAAGTCGAACACCGCGTTGATCATCGTCCTCGTGGTCGTCGTCATAGTGGTGGTCCTGGCGGTCGTCGCGTGGTGGGCCGTGACGTTCATGATGACGCCGGTGACCAACGCCCAGATTACGGTCTCAGGCGTGAGCTGGACGATCAACTACCCCGGTGGCGTCAGCTACTTCGGGGCCTCGCCGCTGACATCCTGCAGCGCCTGTCCGATTCACGTCTCCTATCCATCGTACCAGTTCCAGTACACCCTGAGCCTGACCAATTCGGACAGCGTCCGTCACAATGTCACAGGTGTGACCGTGTCGGGATTCACGTTCAACTTGGTGAGCGCGAGTCCTGACCCGACGACATCGTCGCCCGTCGTCGTCCAGGCGGGCGCTACCCGGAACATCATCCTGACCATCCAGGCGAGCCCCTTTGGCGGGAGCTACACGCTGAGCGGGACCATTACAACGACCTGATTCGGAGAGCGGGGTCGGATTCCGCCGCGGCTCACGACTGGCCGACGAGTTCGAAGCCGCCGAACGCGACGGACGGCACGTAGGCGCAGCCCGGCGCACCGTAGAACACGGGGATCGGCTCCAGGTCGCGGCCGATTCCCTCCACCTCCTTCAGCCCATCATAGAAGTTGCCCGTGAGCAGGGCGAACTTCACATGGTTGCCGAGCCCACCGCGCTCGACCAAGGTGGCGTTGCGCACCTCGCACGCGAAGGCGCCCGTGATCGGGTTGAGCTCGGGCGCGGCGAACTTCTCCACGTAGACGCCGTGGTCCACCTTTCCAAGCAAGTCGTCCAAGGATTCCGTACCGGGTTCCAGGACCAGGTTGGAGACCGCGTTCTCGGGCGGACGCAGGTAGGCGCCCTCGAGGGTCGCGGCGCCGCGGCGGAACGCATTGCCCGGTTTCGCGGAGACCAGGGGCGCGTGGTAGGTGTCCGCAAGGAGGCCCGTGAGCCGCCCGGCACCCACGACGGTCCGGTCCTGCGTGGGGGCGCCCTCGTCGTCCGAGGCGCAGGAGAGCATGCCGCCCCGGAGCCGTGGCCGGTCGCGGATGGTTACCTGCGGCGTGCCGACCTCCGCGCCCACCTTGTCCGCCCAAGGGGATCGCTTGCGGTAGACGTTTTGACCGCATACCGCCGCGCCGACAGCCTGGAGAAAGAGTTGGCCGAGTTCCTGCGGGTCGATGATCGTGGTCCCCGAGAGTTTTCCCGGAAACGCCTTGGCCTCGCGGTTCTCGACAGCCCGGCGGGCGCACACCTTCCCGAGGTCGGAGAAGTCGACGTCCTTCAAGCGCGGACGCACGCCGTGCACGATTCCCTCCCCCACGGACGAACCGGATCCTGCCTTCGTGGTCAGGTACGCGTAGACAAGCGTCCCTCGGTGCGCCGCGTCCACGCCGTTCGAATTGGTGATCCGCAGCGCGTACTCCTGGAGGCGGAACGTCGCCTTGGGCACGGAGACGCTCTTCGTCTCCTTGGCGGCATCCACGAACGCCCGAGCGCTGGTCAAGAACGTCTCCACGTCCGTGTCCGCCGTGGCCGCGTCGAAGACGCCGGCCACGCTTCCCTTTCCGTCTCCATGGGCAAAGCCCACGAACTTGGGGTCCTCCGGGATCTGCCGCAGCCCCGCCACCGCGGAGCGGACCGCAGACGCGGCGTCGGTCGGCGACGCGAGCGTGGTGGACGCGAACGCGACGCGCCGGCCTCGCGCCACGCGAATGCCTAGGCCCACTTCGTGCCGGTCCTCGGCGACCTTGGGGACATCGTCCTCGATGTACACGTGGCGCGTGGCGTAGCGGATCGCGAACGCCTCGGCCTGCTCGGCGCCTTGGGCGAGGGCGCGCTTCGTGGCGTCGGGTGCCAGCTCGAGGAGGTCCACCTCACCCGCCCCCAACGACGACCTTCGCGCGCATGTAAGGCCCGCCGGCCCCGACGGGCACAAAGTCGTCGGCCTCCCCCTTGCCGCACGTTCCCCCGGACAGGATCAGGTCCTTGGAGACGCGGTCCACACTCTTCAGGATCGCGAGTGCGTTCCCGGTGAGCGTCATGCCGCGGACCCGCTCCGCGAGCTCGCCGCGTTTCACGAGCCAGCCCGACTGGGTCACCGCCTGGAATCCCCCGCCCACGATGTCCTCCATGCCGCTGATCCAGCCCTTCGTGAGGATGCCATCCTTCGTGTCCTCGAGGATCGTGTCCCGGGAGTCCCGCCCGGGTGCGAAGTACGTGTTCGTCATCCGCACCCAGACCCGCCGGCCGAAGTCCTGGGCGCGGCCGTTGCCCGTAGGCCGCGCCCGGAGCGCGCCCGCGGTCTCCAGGCTCTGCATATACCCTTTGTAGATCCCGCGGTCGATGATCTTCGTCTTCCGCGCGGGCGTGCCCTCGGAGTCCACGGGGATCGTCCCGTGGGCCTTGTGCACCGTGCCGTCGTCGTACATCGTGACGAGGTCGCTCCCCACTCGCTTCCCGACGACGCGGCTCAGGAAGGAACGCCGCTTGACGATCTCATCGCCCTCGGACGCATGGCCCATAACCTCGTGGGCGAGGAGGCCCGACGCATCCGGGTCCAGGATCACGGTCTGGAGTCCCGCGGGAGGCTTGATCGCCTTGAGCCGTTCCCGCGCCTCGTTCCGCGTCTCCTCGCCGAACCCTGCGGGGTCGACCTCCTTCAGGAACTCCCAGCCCGCGGAGGCGTCTCGCACCTCGTACGCGATTTCCTGGCGTTCGCCTTCCTGGGCAATGGCCTGCGCGAACAGGCGGACGCGAACCTCGCGCCAGGTCACGCGGGCGCCGGCCGTGTTCGCGAGCTCGCACCGGAGGTCCGATTCCGTGTACGCCGAGGCCGTGCTTCCGATGCCCTCGCCCGCCAAGGCCTTGTCGAGCTCCGCGGCGAGGGCGACCTTCTCCTCGCCGGAGACGTCCGCCGGATCGATTCGGCAGGTGGCCCGGTACACCTTGTGGCCGTCCGGGACGCCTCGCAGGGAGGTGCGCGCGACCCCGGCCGCGGCGTTCGCGCGGGCGATGGCGGTCGCCCGGTTCGCGGCGGTCACCAGGTCCGCCACCTTGGCCGAGGTCCCCGAGGCGTAGCCCCACGCACCCCGGATGAAGGCGCGCAGCCCCCAGCCCGCCCGGTGCGTGCCCCCCGAGGTCTCGATCTGCCCGTTCGCCATGCGCACCGCGTACGCGACGCGCGATTCGCGGCGCACATCCCCGAACTCGGCTCCGGCGGCATCGAGGACCCGGAGGGCGGCGGATAGGGCATCGGCCAAGGGAATGCGCCCGCGCGGCGAAGGCCCCTTCCCGCTATAGCCGTTTGCCTCACAGCGCTCGGGAGCCGCGGCCGGCCCTGGGTCGTGCAGCCCTCGCGACCCTGGGAGGCCTCGACGGCGGTTCGCCCAGGACGTGGAAGAGGCTCACGACGAGCCGGGTCAGTCCCGCCTGCTCGGGGCCCGCGGGCGAAAATCCCTCGGCGTCCAAGTCGGGCTGGATCCCGACCAGGGTCACCCGGGCCCCGGCGTCCTTCTCGAGGAACTCCATGACCACGGACAGGGGGAGCGCGTGGGTCGAGAGGAGGTTCGCGCGGACCTCGCGGGGCTCGACGAGGGCGACAGTGCCCGGCCGTGCGCCCATGTCCGCGGCGTCGAGGAGGAGGATCGCATCGGGGCGGTAGCGGCGGATGGGGCCCGTCACGCTCTCGGGGACCGTCCCCGCGAGGAAGACGCGCACGTTCGCGAGGTGGAGCCCGTCGACCTCCTTCGCGGCGAGCATGCCGAGCCGATCGTGGACGTTCAGCTCGTCCCCCACGCCGACGACCGCGACGCGCTTCGCGTGCCGCAGGCGGTCGCGCAGGCGCGCTTCCAGGTTCCGCTGGGGAACGTACGTCACTTGACCACGACGCTCTTGTCCGGCCCGGCGCCGCTGAACTCGTTGCTCAGGTAGATCGCCTTGGGGTCCGTGGGGCAGTACTCCTCGCAGAGGCCGCAGCGGATGCACATGAAGAGCTCGACCTCGGGCTTCTTCTTGCGGGTGATCTTGCGGCCCTTGACCTCGACCTCCCGTTCGCTCGCGACCATGGTGATGCACTGGGTCGGGCACACGACCGCGCACTTGGAGCACCCGATGCACTTCTCGTCCCGGATCGCGATGCGGCCGCGGAAGGCGGGCGGGATGGGCACCTTCTCCTTGGGGTAGAGCGTGGTCGCCGGCTTCTTCGCGAGGTTCTCGAACATCTCCTTGAGGACGCTCACGCGCTCACCCCGAGGTAGTAGTTCAGCAGGAGGACGAGGAACACCTGGAGGATCGCCGCGGAGGCGAGGTACTTCCAGCCGATGTCGTTGAGCTGGTCGATCCGGATGCGACCCGTGGCGGCCTTGATGCTCGACAGGACAAGGAGGACCGCCAGGGTCTTCGCGAGGAAGACGAGGAACCCGATGATCCAGCCGAGCCAGTTCGGGCTGAAGGTCCACGGAAGGAGGGGTCCGCCGAGGAAGAGCGCGGCGACCAGGCCGCTGCCCACCACGAGGCTGACGTCCATCGTGAGCTTCATGAATGCGAGCCGCCGGCCCGTGAGCTCCGTGGTCGGACCCGCGAGGATCTCCGTCTCCGCCTCGGGGATATCGAACGGGGTCCGCTCCAGCTTCGCCTGGAGGCCGATCAAGGCGACGACGAGCCCGATGGGCTGATAGATCGCGAACCAGAGGTTCTTTTGCTGCCAGGCGACGATGCCCGAGATGGACCAGCCGCCCGCGGCACCCGCCATGAGCGCGGGGCCGAGCATGGCCAGGTAGAACGGGACTTCGTAGATGAACAGCTGGGTCACGGCCCGGACGCCGCCGATTGTCGAGTACACGTTCCGGCTCAGCCAGCCCAGGACGAACAGGACGATCGTGGGGACGGTCAGGAGGTAGAGGACCACGATGAGGTCGCCCTGGAAGGCGAGGGGACTGCTGCCCACGATGGGGACGTACAGGAACGCGGTCATCACCGCGGCCAGGGCGAGGAGCGGCGCGGCGTCGAACGCCTTGCGGTCCACGCCCTTGGGGTCGATGACCTCCTTGCCGAGCATCTTGATGAAGTCCGCGAAGGGCTGGAGCAGGGGCGGTCCGACCCGGTTCTGCATCCGCGCGTAGATTTTCCGGTCCAGGAACTGCAGGAAGAACGCGTACGCGAGCAGGAACAGGAATCCCGGGAACAGGAAGATGTACACGAGCAGGAGGATGGGGTCCATCAGCGTCGCCCCCGGGCGCGGTAGAACGCGCGTCCGTGCTCGCTGAGCTCGTCCCAGGTCATCTCGCCGATGCGGCGCCCCCTCTCGTTGACCACGGTGATCCGCGACGTGCAGGACAGGCAGGGGTCGATCGCCGCCACGACCACGGGGATGTCCGCGAGGTTCTGGTTCACGAGGCTCACCGCGACGGACGTCCAGTTCGCCAACGTGGGCGTGCGGATATCGAGCCGCTCCACCCGGTCCGTGTTGTTCGTCCGGATGAAGTGGACGAGTTCGCCCCGCGGCGCTTCGTAGCGGGAGAGGATCTCGGTCCTCGGGGCGGCCCGCGGCGGGTTCGTGCGGATGGGTCCCGCCGGGATGTGCTCCAGACAGAAACGGACGATTTGCAGGCTCTGCTGGAGTTCGCCGATTCGGACGAGCGTGCGGCCGTAGACGTCGCCGTGCGTGTCCGTGATGACCTTCCAGGGCACGTCCGCGTATGCGAGGTAGGGATCGTCGCGGCGGATGTCGTAATCCACGCCGCTCGCGCGGGCCGTGGGCCCCACGGCGCCGAGCTTCAGGATCTGCTCCTTGCTGAGCTTGCCGACGCCCTTGAAGCGGAGGAGCATCGTCTGCTCCTTGCTGACCATCTCCGCGTACTTCGCGATGCGCTCCTCGAGCCTGGGGAGGCGCTTCAGGGCCGCCTGGATCTCGTCCGGCGACAGGTCGCGGCGGACGCCGCCGACCTCGTTGGTCCCGTAGTTGACCCGGTTGCCGGTCATCTCCTCGAGCATGTCCTGGACGGCCTCCCGGTCCCTCCAGGTCCACATGAACAGCGTGTTGAACCCGACCTCGTGGGCCGCGACGCCGAGCCAGAGGAAGTGGGAGTGCATGCGCTCGAGCTCCGCGACGATCGTGCGGATGAACTGGGCACGCGGCGGCACCTGGAGCTTCATGGCCTCCTCGATGCCCTTCACGAAGACCGTGGTGTGGCTGTGGCTGCAGATCCCGCAGACCCGCTCCAGGAGGGGCACGACGCGGACGAAGTCCCGCTGCTCCGCGGCCTTCTCGATCCCGCGGTGGTTGTAGGACACGTCGAGCTCGAGGCGGACGATCGTCTCGCCGTCGGCGACGACCTTGAAGTTCACGGGCTCCTTGAGCGCCGGGTGCTGGGGCCCGATGGGCACAACGACCTCGGTCATGTCACTTCACCTCCGGCGGCACGCCACCGTAGAACTTGTTCGGGTCCATCTTCCAATCCTTCCTCAGGGGGAACTCGTTCGCGGGCCAGTCCTCGTTCAGGATGATCCGCCGCAGGTCCGGGTGGCCGCGGAACACGATCCCCAGGAGGTCGTGGATTTGCCGCTCGTAGATGCCCGCGGGGGGCAGGATGTCCGACGTCGTCGGGACCTCGGGCTTGTCCCGCGGGATGTCGATCGCCAGGGCGATGACCATCCGGTGCGGGCCCGTGAGGTGGTAGATGAGCTCGAACGACTTCCCGTTGTCCACGGCGCTAATCTGGACCACGTGGTCGCAGGCCAGGAGGGACTGCGCACGGAGGATCGCCTCCCGGACCTTCTCGATCTTCGTGGACACCTTGACGCGGTTCCAGCGCACGGTCTCCACGGTGCCCAGGTCGCCGAGGGCGTCTTGGACCGCGTCGGGCTTCAGGGCGGGCTCCGTCATGCGGTCACCTCCTTGGGCGGCGTCTCCACGCGGGGGATCACGGTCGGCTTCTTCTGTCGCCACTCCTTGCCGCCATGGGCCAGGTCCTCCTTGACGAGGCCCAGGCACGCGACGACCGCGTTGATGATCTCGTCGGGCCGCGGCGGGCAGCCCGCGACGAACACGTCCACGGGGATCACGTTCTCCACGCCGTCCACGACGTGGTAGAGGCCTCGGAACACGCCGCCCGAGGCGCCGCAGGCGCCCATGGCGATCACGTACTTTGGCTCGGGCATTTGCTCCCAGATCCGCCGCAGCCGGGGCGCCTGCTTCTTCGTGACCGGCCCGGTCACGATCAGGATGTCCGCGTGGCGGGGCGATCCCTGGGCCAGGATGCCGAACCGCTCCACGTCGAAGCGGGGCGTGAGGGCGGCGATCACTTCGATGTCGCAGGCGTTGCAGGCGCCGCTGTTGAACAGGGTGATCCACGGCGACTTGATGCGTGCCCAGTTGACGAGGCGCTGGCTCAGGCCCATTGTTCCCACCTCAGGATCATGACGGCGACGGCGACCACGCCCAGGTATCCCACCATGGCCCACGGCTGCACGCCCGTCGGCGCGGTCGCGAGCATGAGGGCGGCGACGTGGACGATCGTGAAGAACAGCGCCACGTAGAAGAACTGGTAGCCCGGCTGGTAGTTCTGGGCCTCGGCCGCCTCGCCGCCCACGTAGGGCATCTGCTTGTTCAGGCCGCCCGTGGAGACGGGCGCGATGGTCCGGGACCAGAGGAAGATTACATACCCGATCGCCACGGCGACGCCGAAGATCACGAAGGGAGATACCAGGACGTCCGCGGTCGTCATTCAGTGCACCCCCCAGAAGGCGGTCAGGGTTTGAGTAGCATTCGCAATCCAGTCGAACAGGACCTGGGGGAACAGACCCAGGTAGACCGTGACGGCGGCCAGGGCGACGACGCTCGCGGAGGTGCTCAGGGGCAGGCTCGGCTCCCCGCCGTCCGCCGCGGCGGCCGGGGTCGCGTGCTCCGCCTCATGGCCCTGGAACAGGAGCGTGGACAGGATGGGCACGTAGTAGCCCAGGGAGAGGGCGCTGTTCGCGGCCAGGATCAGAGCCAGGACCACACCGCCGATCACGTGGGTGGCCATGCCCGCCTGGAAGACAAGGAGTTTTCCCAGGAAGCCCGCGGTCGCGGGGACCCCCACGAGGCCCAGGATGAAGATCGTGAAGGCCACGCCGACGACGGGGTGGCGCGCACCGAGGCCCCGCATCTTCGCGACCTCGGGGGAGCCCGCCGCCGCGGTGAACGCGTCCGCGGCGAGGAAGGCGCCGCCCTTCATCACGCTGTACGCGATCGCGTAGAAGAGCCCCGCCTCGAAACCCAGGGCGAGGCTGTACTGGATCCCGATTCCGAAGCCCAGGAGGATGTAGCCCATCTGGGCGACGCTCGAGTACGCGAGGACGCGCCGCAGGTCCTTCTGGTTCAGCGCGAGGAGGTTGCCCACGGTCATCGTCAGGACCGCGAGGACGCTCACGGCGGCGCCCAGGTACGTCTGGGAGACCGCGGCGGGCGGGAGCACGGAGAGGGAGACGATCAGGGCGACGAGCGCGCCCGCCTTCGTGGCGCCCGCCATGATCGCGGTCACGCCGCCGGGGGCGTGCGTGTAGGCGTCGGGCAGCCAGGTGTGGAGGGGCACGATCCCGAGCTTCACGCCGTACCCGATCAGGATCAGCGTGGCCGCGAGGCCGAGCAGGAGCGGGTCCGCGCCGCCGAGGGCGATCTGGAGGTTCCGAATGGCCAGGGTGCCATGGCCCGCGACGCGGCTGCTCGCCAGGTAGAGGAGGGCCACGCCGAAGAGGGCGGTCACGGTGCCCGCGACGCCCTGGACGAGGTACTTGAGCGCGGCACTCAGGGACCGCGGCTCCTGCTTGTACCGGTACGCGACGAGCGCGTACGAGGGGATCGCGCCGAGCTCGACGAGGACGAACAGGGTGAAGAGGTCGTTCGCGAAGCCGACCGCACTCGCGCCGGCCAAGGCGAACAGGAGGAGGGGGTAGTAGAGGTGGACGGGGCCGTCCGGCTCGATGCGGCCCTGGGACGCGAGGGCCGCGAGGGCGCCGAGGCCCGTGGCCAGGAGGGCGACGATGAGCCCCAGGTAGGAGGGCTGCAGGATCGGGGCGAACACGGACCCGCCCGACGTCGGGAAGCCTTGGTCGACCGCGATCAGGAGGAGCCCGAAGGCGGCAAGGAGCCACACGGCCGCCATCGTGCCCGTCCACCGGCGGTACGCGGGGCCCACGAGCTTCGCGAAGAAGTACGACTCGAGCCCGCCCAGGGCCACGAACAGGGGCACGAAGAGCCCCAGGTCGGCGGCGTTCACGCGCCCACCCCCAGGAGGACCGCGGCGAGGACGACGACGAGCGCGCCTCCGAAGGCGACCATGTTCCAGTTCACGTCCCGGTCCTCGAGCCCCATCGCGCGCCGGCCAAGGGCGAACAGTCCGCGGGCCGCGTCCGTGGCGCCTTCGTACACGAGCCGGAAGGCGGACTGCACGTAGCCGCTGAAGGAGATCGTGGCATGGGCCGTGGCCCCGTAGGCGACGTCCACGTCCTTGAGGCGCGTGTCGTGCGGAGCGAGGGCCTTACGCCCGATCGTGAAGAAGAACGCGGCGGCCAGGCCGAGGACGAGGAGGCTCGTGCCCAGCTGGACGGGGGCCCACGCGTTCCAGACGGTGGGCACGGCCGAGGGCAGGATGTTGTACAGCATCTGGGGGTACACGCCGATCGCGATGCACAGGGCCGCGACGCCCAGCATGGCCACCTGCATCGGGAGCGGCGGGTCCGAGGCCTCCGTGACGCCGCCCTCCGGCGCGGGCCGCAGGAACGTGAACCAGCCGAGCTTCAGGAAGGAGAGGAACGTCCCGAACGACGCGATCTCCAGGAGGAGCCAGAGGTACACGTTCACGTCCTCCGCGGCGAAGATGACCATGCCCTTGGAGATGTAGCCGTTGAACAGGGGCACGCCGCTGATCGAGAACGCCGCGACCCAGAACGCGAAGGCCGTGATGG
Source organism: Thermoplasmata archaeon (assembly GCA_035632695.1). Lineage (NCBI taxonomy): Archaea > Methanobacteriati > Thermoplasmatota > Thermoplasmata > Thermoplasmata archaeon. Next base: position 3,383 of record DASQGG010000215.1, on the reverse strand, counting down.
GCATCTTCCTCTGCAGCCCGCCCAGGCGGTTCATCGTGTTTTCGCCCGTCTTCCAGATCACGACGCCGATCGTCATGAACAGGAGGGCCTTGTAGAGGATGTGGTTGAACACGTGGGCCATGCCGCCGTCCAGGCCGAGGACGCCCCATTCGTCCGCCATGCCGAGCCAGCCCGCGAGGCCGACGCCGGCGATCATGTAGCCGACCTGGGAGACGATGTGGTACGACAGGAGGCGGCGCATGTTGCTCTGGAACACGGCGAAGGACACACCGTACACGGCCATGATCGCGCCCATGACCGCAACGGCCTCGAACGCGGGCTGCGGGTCCGGCTGCCCGAGGAACATCCGGGCGAAGGCGTACACGGCCGTCTTCGTGGTGTACACGCTCAGGAAGACGCTCGCGACGAAGTGCGCGCGCGGGTACGCGTCCGGCAGCCAGGAATGCAGCGGGATGAACGCCGCGTTCAGGCCGATGCCCAGGGTGATCAGGAGCATGGGCCAGAAGCCCGACACGACGCCGACCGCGAGCGTCGCGCCGCCGCCCTGGAAGAACAGGAGGGCGATGCCACCGGCCAGGAGCGCGCCGCCGGCGACGTGGTACAGGAAGTACCGGAACCCGGCCTTCACGCCGTCCTCGCCGCCCTGCATGATGAGCAGGGTCGAGGTGATCGCCATGAGCTCCCAGAAGAAGAGCATGGTGATCCAGTCGCCCGCGAACACGGCGCCCAGGGACGTGCCGGCGTACAGGAGGGCGAACAGGTGCATCCAAGGCTTCGCGAACCCGGCTGCGTAGAGGACCGCGAAGAACGTGATGATGCCGAAGATGAGGCCCGTCAGGTAGGACAGGGAGTCGACCTTGAGCAGCTGGAGCTGGTAGCCCATGAAGGGCACGTTCCACGTGGTGCCCATGGGCAGGAAGACGATGTCGAGGAGGGCAATGCCCGCCAGGATGATGAGGCCGACTTGGCGGGCACGGCCCTTGAGCAGGAGGACGAGGGGGCCGCCGATCAGGAAGATGAGGAACGGCGGGAACGCCGTCGTCAGGGGGACGCTGATCGCGGCGACCGCCGGGACCGCCGCGCCGGTGACGTCCGCGGCGACGCGCTGCGCGATCTCGAAGAACCCGTACGGCATGGCCGTCCAGATGCCCAGGAGGAGCGCACCCGCCGCGGTGACGAGGAGCGGGATGCCCAGGGTGGGCCGGGCCTCGCCCATCTCCCCGTCGTAGGGGCGGAAGAAGGCGCGGATGAGGATCGGCAGCCAGTAGCCGAGGTTCAGGACGCTCGAGACGACCAGGAGGACGGGGATCCACCAGAAGCCTGCGTTCCACGCCCCCACGGAGATGTACCACTTGGCCACGAACCCCGCCATGGGCGGCAGGCAGATCATGCTCAGGGCCGCGAGGGCGAAGGCGACGAACTCCCGCGGCATCTTCTTCCCGATGCCATCGAGCTGGGAGATCCTCGTCTTGCCCGTCTCCACGGCGACCGCCCCGGCGACGAAGAACATGGTCAGCTTCCCGAAGGCGTGGGCCGCGATCATGAACGCCACGCCGATCAGGAGGGCGAACATCCCGTCCGCGGTGGAGCCGCCGTAGCCCAGGGGTACGAGGAGCGCGGCCCCCAGGGTGATGTAGTTCAGCTGGCTGATCGTGGAGTACGCGAGCCGCGCCTTGAAGTCGTCCTGGACCAGGGCGAGGAGCGAGCCGCCGATCACGGTGACCGCGGCGGCCGCGATCACGATCCACTGGAGGTCCAGACCCACCATCATGGCGGGGCCGAACAGGAAGAGGATGAGGCGCAGCTCGCCGAAGACGCCCGCCTTCACGACGGCCACGGCATGGAGGAGGCCGCTCACGGGCGTGGGCGCGATCATCGCGCTCGGCAGCCAGCCGTGCAGGGGCATGATCGCGGACTTCACGCCGAAGCCCGCGAACAAGAGGACGAAGCCCAGCCGGGCGAGGTCGGGGGAGATCGTGGCTACGAACGCGTTCCCGCCGCCGGTGAAGGCCAGGGCGAGCGATCCGCCGAGGCCCTGGAGGAGCATCATGCCCGCCAGGATCGCGACGCCGCCGCTCAGGGTGTACACGAGGTACTTGCGGCCTGCCGCGAAGGCCTCCTCGCTCTCCTTGTGGACGACGAGGGGGTACGTGGCCACGGTCAGGATCTCGTAGAAGAGGAAGAGGCTGAACAGGTTGGACGACAGGGCGACCCCCATGGTCGCCCCGATGACCAGGGCGAAGCACGCGTAGTATCGAGTCTGCGCGTGCTCGTGGAGCCCGCGCATGTACCCGACGCTGTACACGGTGGTCAGGATCCACAGGAAGGAGGCGAGGACCGCGAACAGGAGGCCCAGGCCGTCCCCCGTGAGCTGGACGCTGAGCCCCAGGAACATGACCACGGGGTCGGTGGACGCGGGGACGCCCCCCGCGAAGAGGCGGGGCAGGGAGAGCGCGGCGAAGGCGAAGGTCAGGATCGCGGCCGCGAGGGAGGCCCCCTCCCGCACGTTCGGCCGGTTGCGGAACACGAGGATGAAGTATGCCCCGAGGAAGGGCATGAGGACCGTGAGGACGAGGAACCACGCGTTCAGGTCCATCAGGGCTCACCTCCCCGGACCCGCTGCGCGATCTTCGTGATGTCCAGCGTGCCCCAGGTGCGCTTCGCGAGGATGACGAGGGCGAGCGCGACGCCCGCGACGACGGCTTCGATGATGATCAGGGTGAAGACGACGGCCTGGGACATCCCGACGTCGCCGTTCACGTAGCCGGCGGTGATGAAGACCAGGCTCACGCCCTTCCCGAGGATCTCGAGCCCGATGACCATCTTGACCAGGTTGGACCGGGCGATCAGGCAGGCGAGCCCGATCGCGAACAGGGCGCCCGCCACGCCGAGCAGGACGAGGGCCTCGGGCCCGATCACGGGCTCGCCTCCCCCGTGCGACGGGAGCCCAGGAGGAGCAGGATCGCGATCACGCCGCCCAAGAGGATGATGCTCTGGATGATCACCTCGAAGGTCCGATCCTGCCACATGGCGACCCCGACGCCCGTGACGCCGGGCCCCGTGGTGGGCCAGGAGATTGCGCTCGGCAGGACCGCGGTCACGAGGAGGCCGAGGAACACGACGCCGATGACCACGCCCGCGGCGAGCTTCGGGTTCATGCGGCTGCCTCCGTCTCCTCGCCGCCCGCGAGGATCAATGCGACGAGGAACAGGACCGCGACGAGGCCCGCACCCACGGTCAGCTCGAGGGCGCCCGCGAAGGGCGACGCGAGGACGAAGAACAGGGCGGCGAGGAATGCGCTCGCGAGCGCGTACGCGACGACGGACCGGACGAGGTTCTTCAGCGCGACCGCCACGATCGCCATGCCAACCGCCGCCGCCCCG
>DASQGG010000214.1 GCA_035632695.1 Thermoplasmata archaeon | reverse complement strand
ATTAAGTCTTCCCACCGACGGAGTTGGCCTTTTTCTCGGGGCGGTGGGGGCGGGAAACTACGGCGGGCTCTCTTTGTCGCTTCTCCGAGCAGAGTCGGGTTCTTGGTCCTCAGCTTCCCCCGTGCGCAGATATCCTCGAGCGCGCGCGCAAGGTAGCGGAGGCAGCGCCTACCTGCTCACGAGCTGACGCACGAGTGCATCGAGGGCGTCTAGCTTGCGTTCGATCTCGGCAAGCTTACTCGACACCCATTCGTGGTGCGCTCGCAAGTCCCTGTCAAGGCTGACCGTACCGGGGACGATCATTCTTACCCTCGTCTCCGAATGGTGAGCGAACATTAAAGTGGAAGGTGCCCGCCCCGAGAGGGGCGGGCGGTGGAAGGATGCCACGGGGTGGGCAGTCAATCCGGGCTGATTGAAGGCCGTTCTGAGGGAACGTTTCGAATCCCACGTGGAGTTCCGCCGCGGAAAACCAGGTGTCGGCTCCGACCGGCTCCGCTCCTCACGACCTCCCGAATGACCCTACGTAGCTGTCGAGGGCATGTTGGCTCGCGTACCAGGAGCGGCCAATCTTCACGGCCTCCAGGATTCCTTGTCGAGCGCGGAGGGACAGGTACTCCTGCGAATACGGGCTTCCGGGGGCGAGCCGCTTCAGCGGGACGAGCACGCGCTTGGGATCCGCCGCCGACAAGAACACAACCAGGCCCTCGTCCACCGCGCGGAGGATGAACGCCGCGAACGGTCCATTCCGTCCTCGATCGGCCTCTTCAAGGAACGCATAGTAACGCCGGCGGTCTTCCACGCGGAGGACAACCGGGGGATACCCCGCGCTCATCAGGACGAGGTTCGCTGCCAGCCGGGCGGTCCTCCCATTCCCGTCGACGAAGGGATGGATGAAGGCAAGTCGGTGATGGAGGAAGATTCCCCGCAGCACCGGCTCCCGGATGCTCCGGATCTGCCGGAACATCTCATCGAGCATCGGGACGATTTCGGAGGAGGTGGGCGGCACGTGAGCGGAGCCGCCGATCCACACCTGTTCCCTTCGATACGTCCCGGAGCTCTCCATCGTCCCCCTCGTTATGAGTTCGTGGAGATCCCGCAAGGCGGCGTGGTCGAAGCGGAATCCCCGCTTCGCGTGCGCCCAGACCCAGTCGAACGCCTGCGCGTTGTTCGTTGCCTCCAAGTGTTCACGGAGACTCTTGCCTCCGATCGTCAACCCCTGCTCCAAGACCAGCCGGGTCTCCTTCAGAGTCAGGGTGTTCCCCTCGATGGCGTTGCTGTGGTACGTATGGTATAGCCGCAATTGCCGATGCAACCGCTCGACGACGTCCTTCGCGAGGGGTCTACGGGACGTGAGCTCCTTCAGGTTCCGCTGGACTCTTCCCCACACCCCGGGAGGCAGGTCAGTCACGGATATCGGTATCGGCATTGTTTTCGGATATCCGATACGTGTCCCGATATATATCGGTATCGCCAAGACTCGAGAACATCCGATATCGCCGCCGAGGCTCCCGCGATGGACGGTTCACGGCAGAGAGCGTTGAAGGGACTTCGAATCCCGCCGAGTCCGTGTCCTCTTTTGAATCCGATCCAAGATCTTGGCTCGGCAAATCCACTCTCAGATGCCTGAGCGCCGAGCGCCAACGCCTCCTCGAAGCCTCGCCGCAGACGCGTCGGCGCTTCCCTCTGCGGCCGCATGATTTACTGTCGTAGTCGTAATTTCATTTTCGCTCGCGCTCTCTCCGCGTGTTCAACCGCACGGCATCGAGAACGAGTGCCATGAGCGCTGCCTCGTCTACAGGGACGCCTTCGTGGAAATCGGTGGCGCGAACCGTCTTGCTTTCTAGACGCGTATTGAAGAGCTTCTTCGGATCCTTCATCTGAGCGCCTTTGGGGAAGGTCAGCCTCACGGCGTTCTTGAGCGTATCTGCCACGCAGGTTATCCCATCATGCGACCAAACGGGGACTCCCATTGGTCTGGAGGGTTTCTTCCACTTCACATCTTCGACCACGGCAGGGTCGGCCTTCTTGATCAAGGCACGCAGCTGTGCCAATTTCGTGCCCCGCCACTCACCCGGATCCTTGATTATGGCATCGATCTGTTGAGACGGGGACTTCCCTTTCGGGGGAGGACCTGTCGTCGTTTTCGTACTCAGCCCACCGCCCGCTTCACCAGCGCTTCAATCTTCGCCTCTTCGGCGGCCGTCAACTCCTTCAGCGCGAAGGCCACCGGCCACATGGCGCCTTCGTCGAGGTTCGCCTCGTCGCTGAAGCCGAGCGTCGCATACCTGGTTTTGAACTTCGCGGCGTCTTGGAAGTGGCAGACGACCCTTCCGTCCTTGGCATACGCGGGCATGCCGTACCAGAGTCTCGGGGTGAGGGCGGGTGCGCTGGCTCTGATGATCGCATGGACTCGCTTGCCCAGGGAGCGATCCGGTTCCGGCATGGCGGCGATCTTCGCGAGCACGGCGCTTTCCGGGTCCGCTTCGTCCGCCTTCATCTCTTTGACGCGCTCCTTCATCGCAGCGCGTTCCTCCTCCGTGAATCCCTTGGACTTCTTGCCGCTGGCGGTGCCGCTCTTGGCGGACTTCGATGAGCCCTTCTGTGAAGGTGGCATGGTGCCGCTCTCCCGCTCGCGGAAACGGATTCCGTACTTAAGTTACACCCTTTCCTCTCGTTCAGGAATGGCTCTCGGGAGCGGTCCTGCCACGTCCGCGATGAGGCGTTGCACTTCCTCGGTCGCGAGTGGATGATTCGTGAAGCCACGCCGGCCTCGAGAACTGCGATGAGACCCAGCGGTCCACCTCCCCCGCCACGAAGGCGGGAAGGGGCCGCGTGTGCGGCGGAAACCTTAACCGAGCTTCCGCTCTCGCCGCGCCGGGGGAAGGCTACGGGCCTCGAAGAGAACAAGGAGCTTGTGCGTCGCCAGTTCGAGCTACTGAGTTCAGGGGATGCGAAGGGCGCGGTGGCCCTCTGGGCAGCCAGTGCGCCTGTCATTCCAGATCCGCCGTCATGGGACGTTAGCCAAAGCAGGGACCCGGACTTACCGTGGTCCTGGTCGATCTTCGGGACTTGAGCCGACGTCGAACTCGTTTGAGGGAGCGCGCTCCACGCGGGTTTCTACGTGGTCGGCACGTTCGGTAGGACGATGAACGTGCCCACCCCGTGTCCGACGAGGCGGCCCTCGCCGTCTTCCAGGCGCATCTCCGCGACGGCCTGCCGCTTGCCCACCTTCACCACGCGGCCCACACAACGGAGTGCGCTGCGCTGGACCGGTTCGAGCAGATGGACCGAGAACTCGGAGGTGGCCACCCAGCAGGAACGGTCCGTCGTTGCGGCCACGGTGAACCAACCGGCGGTGTCCAGCATCGTCGCGTACACACCGCCGTGGACTCCCCCAAGCGCATGGTCGAGGTTCGGATTGTACGGGAGGTCGACCACTGCGCCTCCTTCCTCGTTGTAGGAAAGGCGCATCCCGAAGAGCCGGGCGATGGGCGCCCGCTCCTGAAAGAGTCGAAGCAGTTCGGTCCTCCGCTCGAGGCTGGCCATCTTCTCCCCACTTCCTCGCACCGGATGGCGCCGTTTCGCTTCAAGGTCGCGGTCCGGCCTCCTGACCGGAAATCCAGTCAGAGAGGTCGAGATCCGACTCGGGCCACGCAGAGGGTTCAGATATGACGCTCGGGAAGAGCCGCATCGCGCTCGAGTGTCCAGATTTCTCCAAAATTTAGGGCGACCGAAACCCTACAATACCTACCATAAGGTCATATAACGGCGTTATCGAGGTAGTCGACCGCCCGAAGGGGCGGGAAGGCCCTGACGTGTCGAAAGCCGCGCGCACCCAGCTCGACGCCGAAGAGGAGCAATCCTGCCCCGAGTGCAAGGGCATCCATCTCGTCCTCGACGAGGTCCGCGGCGAACTCGTCTGCGATTCGTGCGGCCTCGTGCTCCAGGACCACGCGCTCGACCGGTCCCCCGAATGGTCCGCGTACGCCCCCGAGGATGCGGCCCGCCTTGCGCACACGGGAGCACCTCGGGATCCCTTGTCGGGGGCCACGGGGCTGACCACGGTGATCGCCGTCCCCCACCGGGACGCCCACGGGAACGCGATCCCGTCCGGGGAGCGGGGCGCGTTCTACCGGATGCAGAAGCTCCAGCGTCACTCAAGCCACGCGTTCCCCGGGGAGCGCAGCCTCCCGACCGCCATCCGGGTCCTGGACCGGTACGCGTCGCTCCTCGCCCTTCCCAAGACCGTGCGGAACGAAGCGGGATTCCTCTGCCGCAAGGCCTTCCAGCGGCAGCTCGCCCGCGGGCGGTCCATCGAGACCCTCGTGGCCGGAGCCGTGTACGCCGCGTGCCGGATCGACGGCGTGCCCCGGACCCTCGACGAGCTTCAGCAGGTCACCGGGATCCGCAAGACCCGCATCGGCGCCGCCTACCGCACCCTACACCGGGAGCTCTCCCTGGCCATCCACGCATCCCAGCCCGCGGACTACGTCCAACGGTTCTGCTCCGAACTCGGCCTCAGCGCGCACGTCGAACGGGAGGCGTTTCAGCTCCTCCAGGTCTTCGAACCGCCCGAGAGCGCGACCTCGGTGTCCCCGTGCGGCACGGCGGGCGCGGCGATCTACCTGGCCGCCCTCGTGTGCGGCGAACCGCGGTCCGAGAAGGCGATCGCGAAGGTGGCCGGCGTGAGCGAGGTCACCCTCCGGAACCGGTTCCAAGCGATGCGAGCGATCCGTCCCGAGGTCGTGACCCCTCGGGGTCGAGTGCCCAAGGCGCCGCGACCCTAGGTTGCGCGGACTCGTCTCTTGCGCCCGACCGGTCGGGAACAGCCTTCAAATAACCGGTCGCCGCCTCCCTCATCCGGCGCGCTCACGCCGCGGGTCCGGAAGGGAGTACGATGACGAGCCAGGTTCTCCGGTCGGTCAAGGCGCAGCGCGGCAAGACCCTGCGGTGCAAGGGCTGGAAGCAGGAGTCGCTCCTGCGGATGCTCGAGAACAACATGGAGAACGCGGAGGCACCCGAGCGGCTCGTGATCTACGGCGGCATCGGGAAGTGTGCCCGGAACTGGGAGTCCTACCATGCAATCGTGGACGCCCTCCTCCATCTCGAGAGTGACGAGACCCTCGCCATCCAGTCCGGCATGCCCGTCGCTGTGTTCCGCACGCACCGCCTGGCGCCGCGGGTCGTCATGGCGAACACGAACATCATGCGTGCCACGTGGCCCGTGTTCTACGACCTGCAGGACAAGAACCTGACCATGTTCTCCCAATACACCGCGGGCCCGTGGGAGTACATCGGCACGCAAGGCGTGATCCAGGGGACGTTCGAAACACTGGGCGCGATTGCGGCCCAGCACTTCGGCGGATCCCTCGTCGGCCGCATCCTGTTCACCGCAGGCCTCGGCGGCATGGGGGCGAACCAGCCACGGGCGATGACCATGCACGGGGGCGTCTGCCTGGTCGTGGACGCGAACCCGGCCATCGTTCCGGTCCGAATCCACAAGAAGTTCCTCGACGTGCAGGCGGAGACCCTGGAGGAGGGCATCGAGCTCGCGGAGGAAGCGAAGCGGGAGAAGCGCGCCCTGGGCATCGGCCTCGTCGGCAACGCGGCGGAGCTGTTCCCGCGGGCGCTCAAGCGGGGTTGGAAGCCCGACATCGTCACGGAGATGTGCCCCTGCCACGACCCGATCTCCTACATCGCGGAGGGGTACACGCCCGCCCGCGCGGAGGCGGCGCGACGCAAGGACCGCGACGCGTACCTGAAGGAGGCACGGGCGTCCATGAAGCGCCAACTCAAGGCCATGGTGGGCTTCCACGCGAAGGGCGTCCAAGTCTTCGAGTATGGCACGAGCATCCGCAAGGAGTGCCGGGACGCGGGCATGCCGGAGTCCGAGGCTATGCGGATCCCCGGGTTCGTGGCGGCGTACATCCGGCCCCTGTTCACCATGGGGCGCGGGCCGTTCCGGTGGACGTGCCTGTCCGGGGAGGTGAGCGACCTCGCGGCCCTGGACGACCTCGTGCTCGAAATGTTCCCCCACGACGCGACGACGACCCAGTGGATCCGGCTCGCCCGGTCCACGTTGCCCATCGAAGGGTTGCCGGCGCGGGTCTGCTACCTAGGGTTCGGGGAGCGCAAGGCGTTCGGGCTCCGGGTGAACCGGATGATCCGAGAGGGGCCGGTCTCCGGCCCCGTGGCGTTCTCGCGGGACAACCTGGATTCCGGCTCCATCGTGAACCCGACGTTCGAGTCCGAGAAGATGAGGGACGGCAGCGACCTGATCTCCGACTGGCCCTACCTGAACGCCCTGCTCAACACCGCGGCGATGGCCGATCTGGTCGCGATTCAGGCGAACTACTCCATGGGCGAGGCCGTGCACACGGGCGTCACGATGATCGCGGACGGGAGCGAGGAGGCCGACCTCCGCCTCGAGGCCTGCCTCACGACGGACTCCGGGATCGGCGTCGTGCGCCACGCCCAGGCGGGCTACGAGACGGCCCGCAAGGTCGCGGAGGGCAAGGGACCTCTGACGGACGAACAGATCAAGGTGCCCCTGTGGTGGGAACCCCATGCCACGTTCGGTCCCGAGAGAGGGACACGAGACCGCCGGGGACCCCACGCCCGTGGCAAGTGACGCCCCCGCGCCGAAGGCGATTGCTGCCTAGCTAGGTTGTGGGGAGACCTTTGACGAGGGCCCGCCCGGATAGGCTTGCGGCGTTTCATGGAGGCGGACCGGCCGCCCACGCGACGGTGGCTCCAAGCCCTTAAGTCCGGGGACCGATGTGGTCGCCACGACCCAAGGGGTCCCGATGGCGACGGTCAGCGTCCGGTACATCGTGAACGATGTCGACTCGGCGATCGCATTCTACACCCGCCACCTTGGCTTCCGTGAGGTGATGAATCCAGCCTCTGCGTTCGCGATGCTCGAGCGGGGCGACCTGCGCCTCGTCCTTAGCCAACCGAACCCCCAGGGAGGCGGCGGGCAGCCCATGCCCGATGGCCGGAGGCAGGAGCCGGGAGGGTGGAACCGGTTCTCCATCGAGATCGAGGACCTCGGCGCCACGGTCGCCGCGCTGCGCAAGGCGGGAGCTCGGTTCCGCAACGACATCGTGGAAGGGGTCGGTGGGCGGCAAATCATCGTGGACGATCCCTCCGGCAACCCGGTCGAGCTCTTCCAGCCCACCCGGTCCGAAGCCCGTCTCGGATCACGACGTTGAGCCATCACCCCGGCGCGCCCTTGCCGCACGGGGAGGTATATCGGAAAAGGACAAACCCTCGGGCCGGCTTCCCGGGCGGGGTGACCGGGTGGCCTTCCCGCGGGTGCGTGTGCTCGAGACGGCGGACCTCGACGCGATCGACGCGGCGACGCGGGTTCTGCTCGCGGAATCGGGGGTCCACGTCCACAGCGTCCTCGCCCAGAAGGCCCTCGTGAAGGCGGGGGCGCGGCTCGTTGACCGCGGTCCGCGGCTGCAGATTCCCGAGGACGTCGTGCGCGAGTCCCTGAAGAAGGCACCCCATGAGATCCTGCTGGCTTCGAGGGATGGGAAGCGCGACATCCGGGTGCCCGACGGCCACACATACGTCTCCACAGACGGCTGCGGCGTGCACGTCCTCGACCTCGAGACGGACGAACGCCGGGAGAGCACGACGAAGGACCTCGCCGATCTTACGCGCGTGGGCGACGCCCTGGAGCCCTTGGACTACCAGTGGCCCATGTGCGTCGCGGGGGACGTCCCCAGCGAGATCCACGGCCTCGTCGAGACCGCCACCACCCTGGAGAACACCACGAAGCATATCCAGCACGAGGCGCTGTCTGCCCACGAGGCCGAGGCCATGATCTCCATGGCGGCGGCCGTCGTCGGCGGCCGCGAAGGACTCCGCCACCGTCCCATCCTCTCGTCGATCCAGTGCCCCGTCAGCCCGCTTGTGCTCGAGGAGGGATCCACGGAGGCCCTGATCCGCTTCGGCGCCGCAGGCGTCCCCGTGGCCCC
>DASQGG010000213.1 GCA_035632695.1 Thermoplasmata archaeon | reverse complement strand
GCGTGTTTTCCGTGTTCGTGCCCGACCGGAGCGCCGCGCTTGCGAAGGTCCTCGGCATGCTCCCCAAGGGCGGTCTCGTGTGCCACGGCGCTTCGGCGACCCTCCAAGAGATCGGCCTCGTGGATGCCCTGACGGCGCAGGATTCGGGCGTCCGATACGGCAACCTGGAGTGGCAGGCGGAACCCGAGATGGCGAAGCGCATGCGCCTGCGGGCGCGCTTGACCGCGGAGTCGGACGTGTTCCTGGGCAGCGTGCAGGCCATTTGCGAGACGGGGGAGGTGGTCTCCGCGGACGCGACCGGAAGCCGGCAGGCGGGATACATCTTCGGCCCGCCGAAGATCATCTGGGTCGCCGGCATGAACAAGCTCGTGCCCACCCTCGACGACGGCATCCGAAGGCTCCGAGAGGTCGCACTCCCGCAGGAGGATGCCCGGATGAAACGCACGGGAGCGCCGGGCAGCTACGTCGGCAAGCTCGTGATCTACGAACGGGAGCGACCGGGGCGGATTCATCTCGTGCTCGTCGGTGAGAGCCTCGGGTTCTGAGGCAGCGCAGCGCCCCCGAGAGCCGCTAGCTCCGGGTTCTGGAGGCCTCCGTCTCGCCAGGGCGGGTCTCCATGGATGTGGCGACGGGCGAAGGCCGTGCGTTGCACACCTTAGAGGAACTCCTTCAGAATCTCGTCCGCATCCGCAACTCCGAGCGGCTGCTTGACCGGGTTCCCCTTCTTGTAGGCGGGCTCGAGGTCCTCGTACGTCGGCACCTTGTCGTTGCGGTAGAACAGGCCCAGCGGGATGCGGTCCCGCTGCACGACGGGCCATTCGAGCGCCTTGAGGAACGCGGCCTTAAGGTCGCCCGCGTCGTGGCCCTCCTTGTTCAGGTCGTACACCCGCTTGCGGAAGAACTCGTACGTGTTGATCTTGTTGTACGTCACACACGGCGAGAGGGCGTCGATCAGGGAGAATCCGTGGTGTTCGATGCCCTTGGCCACGAGCTCGGACATCTGCTTCACGTCCCCGCTGAACGCCCGCGCGACGTAGGTCGCACCGGAGGAGAGGGCGAGGGCGATGGGGTCGATGGGGTTCTCGATCACGCCCGCGATGGGCGTGGACTTCGTCTTCATCCCCATCTCCGACGTGGGCGAGGCCTGGCCCGTGGTCAGGCCGTAGATCTCGTTGTTCATCACGATGTACGTGAGGTCGAGGTTCCGGCGCATGGCGTGGATGAAGTGACCCACACCGATCCCGTACCCGTCGCCGTCGCCCCCCGTGACGATCACGTGGAGGTCGGGGTTCGCGAGCTTCGCGCCCTCCGCAACCGCGACCGCGCGGCCATGGATCGCGTGGAAACCGTAGGTCGACAGGAATTGGGGCAGGTTGCTCGAGCAGCCGATCCCCGAAACGAGGAGCACGTTCCAGGGCTCGAGCTGCAACTCCGTAAGCGCGTGCTGGAGCGCGTTGAGGACGGCGAAGTCCCCGCACCCGGGGCACCAGGTCGGCTTGACCTCGGACTTGTACGTCTCGAGCTCGAAGGCGAGCTTCATGCGACCACCTCGAGGATCTTGTCCGCGATCTCCCGCCAGGTGAAGGGCTCCCCGTCGTACTTGGGGAACGAAAAGGTGGGTTGGTAGCCCGTCTCCGCGCGCAGGAGCCGCGCGAACTGGCCCGTGTAGTTGCCTTCGATGGACAGGGTCCGCTTCACGCCCTTCAGGATCCGGAGCGTCTCGTCCGCGTGGAAGGGGAACAGGGTGGGGAACTCCAGGGAGTTCACGTGCACGCCGTCCTCCTCCTCGACATGGAGAATCGCCTCGTGGGCCGGGCCCCAGGTCGAGCCCCAGTGGATCAGGGTGAGGTCCGCGTTGGCCGATCCCCAGAGCTCCGGCGGCGGCATGTCCTTGCGGAGGCCCACCAGCTTCCGCATGCGCTTCTCGTGCATCTTGCGCCGCTCCTCCACGAACTCGGGCAGGCCCGCGAGGACGTCCGAGATGAGCTCCCCGTTCTCCATGTGCTCGTCGGTCGCCGCGACGAACTGGTAGCCCCGGGTCCCCGGGAACGCCCGCGGGCTCACGCCGGAGTCCGTGTACGCGTAGCGCTTGAAGCGCCCCTGGATCGCGCCGCCGTCGGCGGCCGTCAGGCCGCGGACGATGGGCACGTTGAAGTCCAGCTTGTCCACCGTGCGGAAGCCCTCGCCCAAGTACAGGTCGGACAGGAGCACGATGGGGGTCTGGTAGACTTCCGCGAGGTTGAACGCCTTCGCGGTCAGGTCGAAGCACTCCTGGGTGTGGCGCGGCGCGAGGATGCCGCGCGGCCAGTCGCCCTGGCCCGCCCCAAGGACGAGGTTTAGGTCCCCCTGCTCCGTCTTCGTCGGGAGTCCCGTGGACGGTCCGCCCCGCTGGACGACGACGGCCACGAGCGGCGTCTCGGTCATCCCCGCTTGGCCGATCGCCTCGACCATGAGGCAGAAGCCGCCGCCCGACGTGGCCACCATGGACCGCACGCCCGCGTGGCCCGCGCCGATGGCCATGTTCATCGCGGCGAGCTCGTCCTCGACCTGCTTCACGACGACGCCGTGCGCGGGCCCGTGCGCGGCCATCCAGTGCAGGATGGACGAGGCGGGCGTCATGGGGTACTGCGCGTGGAACCGGACGCCCGCGGCGAGGGCGCCGAGGGCGACCGCCTCGTTCCCCGTCATCAGGTATCGAGGCTCCTCCGGGAACGGGACGCCGAGGTGCAGGGATCCGCCCGCCCGGTCGACGGCGTCCGCGCCCAGCTTGGCGGCGCGGACGTTCTGCTCGACGATCTCGGGCTTCTTGTCGCCCCAGATGTCCTGGAACGCGGACTCCACGTGGCGGAAGTCGATCTCGTACAGGCGGACCGCCGCGCCCAGGGCGACCGTGTTCCGCACGATGGCGTTCGGGGTGATCGTCTGGGCGAGCTTGCGGAGGGACATGCCGAGGAGGCGCACGCCCTTCGCCACCCTGGAGGGATCGGGCTTCACGAGGTCCGAGTCGTACACGATCGCGCCGCCGGCCAGGATGTCGCCCTGGTGGACGTCCATGGTCTGCTGGTTCAGGCAGACGAGGACGTTGGGGACGGTGCCGTGGGATAGGACGGGCTCCGGGCTGCCGCGGACCTGGGTCCACACGTGGCCGCCCCGGATCACGCTCTGGTACGAGGAATAGGTCCAGACATGCAGCCCGCTGCGGGAGCACATCTTCGCGAAGCTTTCGGCGGTCGACGAGACCCCGTCGCCCGCGGCTCCGCCCACGCGGAAGACGATTTCAGGAAGTGACATGGTGCCCACCGTCGCGCCCTGGCGCGGCCTTCTCACTCGCCTAACCTTCTCCAGACCGCCGCGCGTTAAAATAGTTTTAGGCGAGATAAAACACGAAGAGGAGCGGGCCCGACCCGTGCGGAATCCTTTTCGTCGTCCGCGTGTTCCGTGGGTCCCGTGGTCGCATGAAGTCCATCCCCGAACTCCGGAACCATCCGAAGCCCCTGGGCCCCTACTCGGCATGCGTGGTCGCCGGCAACCTCGTGTTCATCTCGGCCCAGACACCCCTCAAGCCCGGAGCCAAGGCGGGGGAGTGGGCCGCGAGCGACGCTGCGGGGCAGACGCGGCAGTGCCTGGCGAACATCGGGTCCATCCTAGACGAGCTGGGCTTGGGCCTGGACGCCCTCGTCCGGACCACGGTGTACCTCGCGGACCCCGGTGACTTCAAGGCGATCAACGACGCCTACCAAGAGTCGTTCCGCACCGATCCGCCAGCGCGGTCGCCCGCGAAGCTGGGCATCGAAGTGCCCGGGCTCAAGGTCGCAATCGACGCGATCGCCGTGTACGAACCGCATGAGGAGGAGTGACCTCCGCTACCTCCGAATGGGGTTAACGAGGGCCGTGTACCGGGTTGCAGGTACGCTCCGTGCAGGCGAACATACAGAGCGAACGACTCGAGCGCACTTATGGCGGCATCCGCGGACCCGAGCCGTGTCAGAAGGTCATCCGGGCCAACGTCTTCGTGGCCTTGACGCCCTCCACGGACCGGATCTGATCGACGACAATGTTGCCGATCGTGTCGAACGAGTCCGCCTCGACCTTGGCGATGAGGTCGTACTCCCCAAACAGCGGATAGAGCTCCACGATCTGAGGGACTTTGATCAGCTTCTCGTAGACCTCTTTTTCCCGGTTGGGCTCGATGTCAATGAGCACGAAGCCGATGGGCGTGGGCATCCCTACGGCGCCGTAGATTGCGGCTCTAGATAAGCATATCGTATCGACGGCGCGACCAACGTCCGCATCGGTCGATATGGGGCACGCGGTGTGCAGGCTGAGTCCCAAGTTTGGTTTTGTGAACTGAAGTTAGAAATAGGCCAGCCGAAACTCAACGTCCCACGCAGCCTCGGTCCGCCGAGCCCGGCGATCCGGCACCCACCCTGCCCGTGGAGACCCTACGGGACTGGTACGTCACGGTGTGCGGCGGTTGGTCGCCCGAACTCGGGTTCCACCAGATCGGCATCAACAAAGAGGCCTTGGAGCGGAACACGTCCCTCGACCCGGACACGGACCGCGTCCGCGTGACCATCTTGGGCCATGTGCGGCGTCCTCTGCTCCTGGACCGCTTCTTCGAGATCGTTCCGCTCGACGAACGGCACTCGCGCGCCCTCGAACTCTCACCGATCGGCGAGGCCGTCTTTCCCGAAGGAGACGACGCGATACGAAGAGACGCGGCACCGCAGCAGGGCGACGAGGTCGTGCTCAACAATGTGCTCCGCCGCCTGGACCGATTCCCCGACGCCGCCGCGCTCGAGCGCATCCTCCAAGAGCTCCTGCCCCGCGATCCGGACCCCGGCCACGCCAACGGCTGAGGTCGGCCCGTCGCACGCATGGTTTTTATCGGACCTCCGGGGTCCATAGCCCGATGCGGATCGGAGTCATCGGGGTCCAAGGCGACGTGAGCGAACACGTCGACGCGGTCGCCCGCGCGTTGCGCGAGTACGGAGTCACCGGCGACGCCATCGCGGTCCGCCGACGCGACGACCTCGACCGCGTGGACGGCCTCACGATCCCCGGCGGCGAGAGCACGACGATCTCCAAGCTCCTCGTGAAGCTGAACCTGTTCGACGAGATCGTCCGCCGGGCGAAGGAGGAATCCATGCCCATCCTTGGCACGTGCGCGGGGTGCATCCTTCTCGCGAAGGACGGCGGCCCCCAGGCGCAGAAGACGGGGAGCCGGCTCCTCGCCCTGATGGACATGGCCGTGGACCGCAACGCGTTCGGCCGTCAGAAGGAATCCTTCGAGGCGGACCTGGATGTCGCCGGACTCGAGAAGCCCTTCCACGGCGTCTTCATCCGCGCGCCCGCGATCCTGCGCACCTGGGGCGCCTGCACGCCGCTCGCGCGGTACCAGGACAAGATCGTCCTCGCTCGGCAGGGGTCGTTGATCGGTGCAGCGTTCCACCCGGAGCTGAGCAACGACTTCCGCATCCACCGCTGGTTCCTCGATCTCCTCTAGAGGAGGACGAGGGCCAGGGCCGCGATCGCCACGGCGCCCGACAGGGTGACGTACAGCGCGGGTCGCAGGACCGCCATGGTCGCGCTGATCGAGGTGGTCAAGCGGGACGCGGCTTGAGGGCCGAAGATCCGGAAGTCGGGGATCTCCCCGCTGAACGGGGCCACGTCCGCGGGCTCGAGGTTCCCGATCGCGTCGCGGACCGCGGCTTCCGCGTGTGCGAGGACTGTCTCCCGGTCGAGCACGGCGCCGACCGCATTGAAGCCGTCCATGGTCAGGTTCACGGAATGGTTGTCCGTGGTCAGGGCCTCGGACTCCTGGACCAGGCCGGCGATCCGCGCCCGGATCGCGTCCCGCGTCCCGGGCACCATGTTGTTCCCGTCGAAGAGCACGTAGGCCGTGCGCTGCCCGTCCACCTCGACGACGAGGGCCTCCACGCCGCGTGCCCCGATCCCCTGGTCCGGCGTGCAGATCTTACACTGCTGCCCGTAGCCGACCCGCAGGGGTCCCCGGGGCGCGGCGAGCGCGGCGCGCGTGGCCGCCTTGGCGGACTCGATGACCTCGTGGCTCGCCTCGGACCCGAACAGGGTGAGGCCCGCACCGGGCTGCAGGCAGTTGTGCGCGTCCACGAAGATCGCGTCCGCGGCTCCGGCCAGCTTCGCCTCCTGGACCGCGGCGTGGCCCGTCGCGCCGTCGATGTCGTCCGACGGACTCGGCGCGAATGAGGCGACGAGGAGGACCGTGTCCCCGAGCGCTTGGGCGAGCGTCGTCACCCGGCCGAAGGCCGCTCGGCAGGCACGCCCCGCGGTGCCGCTCGTCGTCGCGGCGGCCACGAGGCCACGCACGGTCTCCGAGATCTTGCGCACTTCGGCCGTGGTCGCGGGGTTGTCGTCGTGGGTCGTGGGGCCGTGGGCCACGAGGACGCTCGGCGTGAGGTCCGTGAGCCCGGAGGCCACCTTGCTCGGGAGGTCGCTGCCGCCCACGAACCCCATGGGCCCCGGATGGACCGTGGGCGCGAGGAAGAGCGCCTTGATCCCCTTCCCCGCACGGAACGCGAACCCGGCCACGCGCACCCGCGCGGCCACGCCGATGGAGCCGAAGAACTCCTCGAGCTCCGCGACGCCCTCGTCCTCCATCTCCCCGTACACGTCCAAGGTCGAGCGCAGGAGCTTGAACCCGTCCGCCCCGAAGGACCGCAGGAGCGGGCGTTTCGCGATCTCCGTGTACCCGACCGCGGACACGTAGAAGATCGCCAAGACGACGAGGCTCAACAGGAACCCGGAGAGGCTGAGCGGCATCCACACGGCCATCGCGATCAGGCCGAGGAGCGGGTGGATCAGCGCGGCGGGCAGGGAGCGAAGGTGCTGGGAGTGCGACGTCGCGGACAGGATCACCTCGCGCACCCAGAGGACGGCGCCGTAGCCGAGGATCGTGACCCGAAGGGTGACCGACGGATCGTACGCGGCGTTCCCGAGGACGGCGAGGATCGTGAACAGGGCGACGGCGATGACCTGGAACGCGCCCAGGAGGATGAGGCCCACGAACGCCAGGAGGAACGAGCGTCGGAAGTACATGCGACCTCCGAGGGCGAGGGCGACGGGCTTCGTCAGGAGCGCCGCGGCGTACGCGGGGATCGCAATCGCGAGGGCGCCGATCGCGATCCGGACCCAGTCGAGCGAAGGATACACGAGCAGGTACGCCTCCATGAGGGAGAACGCGAGGATCGGCAGGACCATCCGCCGCGGCCGCGGGGCCGTGAAGAGGCGGCGCGCCATCCGGGTGGTCTCCGCGTGGCTCTCCGCGACGGTCTTCGGAGCAATCCGGTCCATCAGCCCGCCTTCACCGCCTCGATGATCCGGCGCAGGGTCTCGCCGTCCTTCGAGCGCTCCACGACGGTCCCCGTGACCACGATGTCCGCCCCCGCGCGGGCGACCGTGCCCGCGGCCTCCGCGGTGCGGATGCCTCCTCCGACCACGAGCGGGATGTCCAGCGCCTCCCGGACCGCACGGATCATGGCGGCGGGGACGGGCTCCGGCGCCCCACTCCCCGCCTCCAGGTACACGAGCTTCATCCCGAGCATCTGCGCCGCGAGGGCGTACTCCACGGCGACCTGGGGCTCCGACCTCGGGATGGGATCCGCGCGACCCACTTCGCCCGCCCGCATCCCGGGTTCCACGACGAGGTAGGCCATGGGGATCGTCTCGAGGCCCCACTTCTTGACCACGGGGGCGGCGCGTCGCTGCTCTCCGACGGTCAGGCGCGGATCGCGGCTGTTCAGGAGGCTCATGAAGTAGAGGGCGTCCGCGTGGCGCGACAGGTTCGCCGCGCTCGCGGGAAACAGGATCGTCGGCACGTGCGCGGCCGCCTTGATCGCGAGGACTGTGGCGTCCACCTTCTCCTGGGTGACGCCCGTCGATCCCCCGATCATGATCGCATCCGTGCCGCTCCTCGCGGCGCCGCCCGCGATCCGGCCCGCCTCGTCCGCGGACTGCTTGTCTGGGTCCAGGAGGGTCATGTGGAGCCGGGCCTGCACGCGGCGTTCGAGGAGCGATTCGTAAACGGTCACAGGAACAGTCCCCCCGCGAGGAACGCGACGAGGGCCACGACCATCGCGTACTTGGTCACGCGCTGGGAGCGCGCGGGTCGGGCGGCCGAGTGATAGGCGGCGTAGATAAACATTCCGTCCGCGGGCAGGACGACGGCCGCATACTCCCACGCAAGGATGGCCGTGGCCCAGGGCAGGACGCTCAGGAGGACGCCCGCGACGAGCGTCGCCGCGGCGAGTTGACCCGCCCGAGGCGCACCGATCCGCTGGGGCAGGGTGCGCCGGTCCACGTCCCCCGCCATGTCCTCGATGTCCTTCGTGATCTCGCGGCCCATGGTCGCCAGGAAGGCCAGGAGGGCGAGCACGCCCGTCCGGAGGAGCGGGGTGACGTCCGAGCGAAACACGGCGAATCCCGCGAAGAGGAAGATCGAGCCCACGAGGTAGCCCACCGCGGCGTTGCCCACACCGCCCCGGGCTTTGAGCCCCCGCTCGTACGCGTACAGGACTCCCGCGTTTACGACGACCATGGCGAGGCACGCGAGGCTTGCGAGGGTCGCGATCGCGGCCGCGGCCACGAAGGCGGCCACGGTGAAGTTCCTCGCCGCAGGCACGCTCACGGCCCCGGTCACCAAGGGGCGATCCGGATGATTGACGCGGTCCGTCTCCCGGTCCGCCAGGTCGTTCAGGGCGTTGCCCGCAGCGGTGGACAGCGCGGCGGCGATTGCTCCGAAGGCCAGCGGCCATGCGAACACGCCCCAGACGCCCGACCCGACGGCGACGATCCCGCCGATGGCGACACCGACGGCAGACATCACGCAGTTCAAGGGGCGAGCGAGCCGGAGGAGCCCGGGCATGCCGTCGCGGCGTACGCCCGGCCCGATAATAATGATTCCCAGGGAGTCGACCGAGGCCGGGGGAGCAGGTTCTTGAGCCGCCTCCCGATGTCCGTCCGAGGCCCGGGATGACGGCGACAGAGACCGCGGCACCACCGCCGGATGCGGCGGAGACCCCCGATGCGGCTCGCGAGTTTTGGTTCCGGCTCGTCCTGCTCGGCCTCGTCCTCCTCGTCGTGGGCTTCAC
>DASQGG010000212.1 GCA_035632695.1 Thermoplasmata archaeon | reverse complement strand
GGACCCGTTGCGACTTACAAGACGTTCACAGGGTGGCCCAGGGGGCCCAGCCGGAATCCGCGGCACGTGCACTGCGTCGAGGAGCCGCAGCCGATGCAGAAGAACTCCTGCCGTCCCAAGTCGAACGATACCGGGAGACCGCAGCCGCACGCCTGTGGCGTCGGCAGGCGTTGGGCGTGCACTCGGGCGCGCCACGGTGGCGACTCTCCAGGAAACCCAAGCGTGTGCTCCTTGTCCTCCGACATGGGGACCCCTCGCAGCTATATCTCCAGGCACCCGGTCCTAGAAAAGGATGGCGCGGGACTTCCCTAGGCACTCAGATCGCGCTCGGTACTCCTGCATGGCGACGCGCGTGCCCAATACCTCACCCAAGGCCATTTCACTGCAGGCGACGGCCGTTACCAGGGTTCCCGACCGAAAGGAGGTCTCCTCGCGACATCCGAACCGTTTCGAATCGCGGATTGGACATCACAGAGATAAGAGGAAAGGGGGAAAGGGTGAGAGCTCGCTAGCGAAAATCCTCAACTGCACGAGCAGGTGCGGTCTTATCTCTTCTTCTTGCCCTTCTTCCCTTTCTTCGGCACTTCGTTTCGCCTCAAGGGTGAATAGGGACAGAGCCCTTGAATGTTGCGAGGCCGATCTGGATCGGCCAGCCTGTTGCGAATCACGGGATGATCGGTCCGGCGCTCCATCGGTCGATGCCGCCGGAGTGGCCAGGCGTGCTACCGAGGAAGGATTCTCGCTGCATCCGCTGCGGGCTACGGATAGCCGAGGGCCGAACCGCGCCTAGTGCGCCGAATCCGCCTCTCTGCGGTATCCGTGCCGAGTCCCTCTTCACGACTGGTCTCCCAGGGAGGGAACTCGGAATCTGAGCGTGTCGGTCCGGATACAGGCACTTGCGGCTACCCTCCTCTGCGCTGAAACAGTACCCTCCGGGAGGGCGGGGTTGCGGGCTCGAGGAGAATGGCGAGCAGTCTCCGCGAAACATCCCTGACCGATCTCGAGCGGTGCCGGCCAAATGCGCACACGCTACGTCGTCTGAAGCATTTTCGCCGTGCCCCCGGAATCCTACGGGACTGGGGGCCGATCGCGGCCTCGAGATTCCGTGCGAGGGAATCCTGGGAGCCGCTTGGAAATGAAGGCCCAGGAATCCGCAGCCGGAGGCAGCGATTCGTCTGCCCTGTGGTCTTCGCAACGGTGATATAGGTCGGCGTGTGCTCCATGCCGTGAGGGGTTGCATGGCGGAGGCGAAGCGAGTTCTACCGGCGGGCCGCATTCTGCTTGCCGTAGGCGGGGTCCTGTTGCTCGTGGCGTTGTTCCTTCCCTGGTTCGGGATCGGAGGGAACCAGTCGCAGTTGCCCGCGAAAGACTACAACGGGATTGACCTCACGACGCTGTTGAACAATCTGGCGAAGGGGCCGTATGCGTGGCTCGCGTTCGCGTGGCTCCTCATCGTGGCCTTCCTGGCCTTCGTCGCAGCTGGGATCGCCCGCAAGATTGCGAACTTCGGGACGTCAGGCGTCCTCGTGCTCATCCTCTACGCGATCCTGCTGATCGTCGCGCAGAACTTGGTCAACCAGAACGCGACGTCGGGCAACGCGACCGTCGCCCTCGAGTACGGGTTCATCGTGGCCATCATCGGCGCGGCGTGCATCGAGGCGGGCATGCGGCTCTTCAAGGCTCCTGCCGCTCCCCAGGAACAACCTCCGGCGGCGGCCGAATCGAAGCCCGCGACTCCTGCCGCACCTCCGGTGCAACCCGAGACGCCGGCACCTTGAGCGCGGCGACTCTGCCCCAAGGTCGGATTCGCGTTGGGAGGACCCGCAGGAAGAGTTCAGCTGGGGTCCCGCACCGGGATGACGATCTCCCGGATGCCGGAGTTCGGTCGTTGGTTGACGACCGTGTCGACAGCGTGGGCGACGTCGTCCACCGCGGGGGCCCACTCGGCCTCGGCAAGGGAGAGGCCTTCCTTCTGTCCTCAGAGCTCGGTGATCACGTAGCCCGGGGGCACGTAGGCCTCTAGGAGGCAGATGTGCCGAATAGGCTGCGGGCCGGTCATTCTTCAGGAGGAAACTCCCAGCTGGAGGTCCCCGGGCCAA
>DASQGG010000211.1 GCA_035632695.1 Thermoplasmata archaeon | reverse complement strand
CCCCGGGCCAAGTGGAGGTTCATCCGGCACCGGCGCCGTGAGCATAAGATGAAACGAATCGTTCGAGTTCGCTCGAGGACCGGCCGGGACCAGCCTGTGGTCGGCAGGGTCTGGTCGTCGACCTGCAGCGTAGACGGCCGTTGCTGCGCCCAGGTGCATTTCGTTCATCCGAAAGGGTGATGAGGCAAGGGTGACGTCCGGCCGACTGTGGCACGCGACAAGGTCTTGGATTGGCTCCTCGAGTCTGACCAACCGTCCGTCCGGTATCTCGCGTTGACCCAGCTCCTCGGCAAGAAAGAGACCGACTCCGACGTGCGGGACACGAAGTCCCGCATCCCGAAGGCCGGCTGGGTCGCAGAGATCCTCGCCAAGCGGGACCCGAGCGGCTGGTGGGTGCGCGACGGAGGCTGGCTCATGCCCCAGTTCCTCGGGACGCACTGGAACATGCTCGCGCTCGCCGACCTCGGCGCGACGCGCGAGATCCCCGAGGTCCGTGCGTCGAGCGAGTACTGGATGGCGAAGTCCCCGCTCGTCGGTGGCGGAGTGGGTGGCTTCGGGAAAGGCAAGGGTCACCACTGCTACACGGCCAACATGGCCCGGGGCCTGATCCGGTTCGGG
This sequence comes from Thermoplasmata archaeon, assembly GCA_035632695.1. Lineage (NCBI taxonomy): Archaea > Methanobacteriati > Thermoplasmatota > Thermoplasmata > Thermoplasmata archaeon. The sequence continues at coordinate 3,853 of DASQGG010000211.1, read as the reverse complement.
TACGCGGACGACGACCGGGTCCGACGGACGATGGAGTGGCTCGTCAAGACGGCGCACCCGAAGGGGGGCTGGACGTGCCGTTTCTCGAGGGAAGGCCCGGCGCCGAGTCGGACGCTCGACGCGTGGGAGGGACTGGCGGCGTTCGCGGTCTACCCCCGCGGGAAGTGGACGAGCGGGATGCGATCCGTGGTCGAGCGGACCGCCGAGTACTACCTCGAGCACGAGCTCCACCGCCAGGGCGACCGGTACGAGCCCTGGTACCGCTTCCACTGGCCGGTCCACTACTACTACGACCTCTTGGTGGGCCTCGACGTGCTCACGGCCCTCGGCTACGGCGACGACAAGCGGCTCGGCTTCGCACTGGACCTCCTGCGCACGAAACGCCGGAAGGACGGGCGCTGGAATCTCGACGCCGTCCAGCCGGACATGAGCCCCGCGGCGGCCAAGTGGTACGCGGAGCATCCGAAGCAGCGGCCCACGCCCCTCGCGTTCGAGACGCCCGGCCGCCCGGGCAAGATGATCACCCTGCGGGCGCTCACCGTCCTCTCCCGGGTCGGTCGGAAGCCGGCTGGTTCCCCATGAGACCGGGAGAAGCCTCGGCGGAGACCTCGCGAACTCGAGCGACGGAGCCAGCACCCCGGGCCGGACGCCCGCGGCTCCGATTCGTGATTCAGAAACACCGGGCGAGGAGCCTCCACTATGACTTCCGGTTGGAGATCGATGGAGTCCTCGTCTCATGGGCGGTGCCGAAGGGGCCTAGCAAGGACCCCAAGGTACGGCGTCTCGCGGTCCGCGTCCCGGACCATCCGATCGACTACCTTCTGTTCGAGGGAACCCTGCCGGAGGGAGAGTTCGGCGCGGGCGAAGTCATCGTCTGGGACTTTGGTGAATACGAGCTCGTCGCGCCCGAAGGATATGGTGCGGGGACGGCCCTCCGAGACGGCACCTTGCGGCTCGCCCTCCGCGGGACGAAAGTCCGGGGACACTGGGCTATCTTCCGGACGAAGTTCGCGGAAGGGGGTCGTGAGAATTGGCTCTTGGAGAAGCTTCGGGATGAATTCGCCGCGGAGGACTACGACCCTGAGAGCGAGCCGAACTCGGCGCTGTCCGGCAAGGTTCTGCGGAGTCGGCGTTGATTGCTCTCCGTTCCCGATGTGCGTGCTTGTTCGGGTGGCCTCATTGGCGATTCGGCGACAGGTCTTTGTACGGCAGGCCGAGTAGCCCATGCGTGCCGCAGGGCCGGGCTCTCCGAATCAACCGCTTTACCGTGATGGCGATGCTCCAGGCCGCTCGGGCCCGGCACTTGGGCCTCTCGGAGGAGTCGGCCTACTCGTGGGGACTCAACCGAGCCATCTGGTATGCCGCGGCCAAGCGAGGGTTCAGCGGAGGCGGAGGGGGAGGCGCTGGCCCAGGCGGGGGCGAGGCGAAGGCGAAACCGGGGAACGTGTTCTACTTGGGGCAGGATTTCGCGTACCGAGACCCGAACAGCTCGAAGGTCGTTTTCATCCTTGGCGGGAAGACCCAGACACGGAAAGAGTTCCGCGAGAAGATCGCTTCTCGGTTCGGCGGTGTGCGAAACTTCAGGAAGGCCTGGGCGGAAGCTACGAACATCGTCTCGGGGGCAAACGAGGACTTCCTGAAGTCAGGGGAGATGTTCTACTCCCAGGTCTACAAACCGCGAAGGGATGACTTGGTCAAGAAGTGGACGGCGGAGTTCGCCCCATCTCGTGAAGCTGCAGACGCGACGGGAAAACGTTGACGGAGACCGCGGGTTCGAATGGATGTGACTTCGAACCCGGCCCAAACCGATTCCGCGTCCAACGCCCTCCATGCCGGCGCAGCATCGTCGGCTCCCCGAGCCGCCTCAGGTGCGGCGACGGCCGGTCTCCCACCGCTCGAGTTCGGCCCGAATCCAGCCCTCCAGTCGCTCCGGGAACGGTTCGTTCCGGAGGAACACGTCGTACTCCACGCGGAGGATTCCCGGCAGGCGTTCGGCCTGGTCCCGGAGGCGGAGGAGATGGGCCATCGTCGGGGCAGCACCCGCGAGCCACAGCCCCGCCGGCTCTTCCGTCCACGCGTTGAAGATGGTACCCGGCAGCGCGCCCAGGATCCGTTGCCGGTCTCCGACCGAGGTCGACGGCATCCACAGGAACAACCGGTACAGGACGAAGCCCGGAGCCTGGGCGCCCGCAAGGAAGGGAAGCACGTTGAGGAGCTTCTTCCGGACCAAGGCCTCGCGGTGGAGCCGCACCGTCTTGCGCGACAGGCCCGTGGCGCTTGCGAGTTCTTGGACGGGGGTCCGGGGATTCCGCACGAGGGGGAGGAGGACTCGCCAGTCCAGGGGTGAGAGAACGCAATCCGACTCCTTCGGGTCGCTCAGGTGCATCGTCGCGGCGAAGTGGGGATCGCCGAACCGGCGGACGAATTCCGGGGGCGGCCCGGCGTCCTCCGTGTCCGCATAGGTCACGAGCTCGAAGCTCCTCTCATGGCCCTCGGCGGCCCGCACCACGGTCTCCGACTTCCGTGCGAGGGCGAAGGCCAGCCGGCGGCGGGAGATGCGACCGTAGACGAAGAACCGGGCATGCCGCCGGAAGACGGCGGGGTCCGGCACGCCCCAAACCTGGACGGCGCCGTCCCGCCGGAGTCGCTCCAGGCGCGCCTTGACCGTGACCCCGGAAAGGCCGAGCGGTCCACCGATCGCGGTGAAGGACGCGAACGGCTCTCGGAGGATGGACCGGATGATTTGGAAGTCCTTGGCGTCGACCACGGCGCTCCTGGGAGATATATAAAGAGAACCATACTTAAAGCGCCCTGTTCGCACGGCCTAAGAACCCGAGCCCGTCCTGGTGAGGGGCGATGAGAGAGACGCGCGCAACCGGCCCCGGCCAGCCCTCCTCCTCGGAGGGAGGCCGCGCCCTGCGAATCCTAATCGTCGACGATGATGCGACCTTCCGGACGGAGCTCGGCGGACTCCTCCAGGCATCCGGGTATGAGGTCTCGCTCGCCGCGGATCGCTCGGAGGCCCTCGAACGCTTGCGGACCGATCACGTGGACGTCGTCCTTCTGGACCTCGTCCTGCCTGGGACATCCGGACTCGACATCCTCCGCGAGGCTCTGGCCGCGCATCCCACGACTCCGTTCATCCTCCTCACGGGGTTCGGGACCCCGGAGGTGCTCGTCGAGGCGAGGAAGGCGGGCGCCTCCGATGTCCTCCCGAAACCGTTCGAATTCGAGGCGCTCGAGCGCCTGCTCCGAGCCCATGGTGAGAACCGGCGCGCGGGGAGGGGAGCGGCTGCGGGTCCCGAAGCAGCCCCTCCGCGGTCACCTGAGGACTAGAGCCTCCGGCCCGTCGAGGCGGTGGAGCTCCCTCCGCTCGCGCGGGGCGAAAGGAGACGTCTTCGACGGAACTCTGGAGACTCTTTACCGGAGACTCGCCGGATTCTGTGATACCGCACAACGGAGAGGATACTCCGGACAGCGACTGGTTTGGGTTTGCCGCGCTTGGGCGGCAGGGTACATGCCCTCACACGTCGTATCGACCGAAACCTCTTCGTCCGGCTTCCGGTTGAGGTTCGGGGATTGATGTGGAGGATGCCCGGGCAACGCCCGTTCTTACCCATCCGACGACGGCGCGACTGCGGGAAGCCATGGACCGGGCGTACGCACGCCTCCGCTCCACCAGCAAGGAGGAACGGCTGTTCGGCGCCATGGTCCTCGTTATTTGGATCCACGTGGCGGATGCCGCCCTCGAGGGCCAGGGCTTCGGCGTGGCCGGTCCGCCGGTCGTCCTGATCGCCGCGCTGGTCCTCTTGGGGTTCGCCTTCGCCGCCTTCCTCTGGAGAGGGCGAGTCGC
>DASQGG010000210.1 GCA_035632695.1 Thermoplasmata archaeon | reverse complement strand
GGACCTGGTACACGCCGGCGAGGACGAGGACGGCGATGATGACGCCCAGCATGATGCCTGGGATGAGCGGGATCGGGAACTTCGCGGGCGCCGGGGCGGGCGGGCCGAGGATCACGATCATGCCCCACATCGTGTTCGTGTGGATGCCGCATCGATAGGCGAACGTGCCCGCTTGGCCTGTGGGGATCGTGTAGTTCAGTGGGTTCGGGTTCCCGGAGGCACCGAAGAATCCGGACTGGGTTTCCCCGGCGTCCACGGAGGAATCGTTGTTGTAGTCGATGAACCACGTGTGGAACGTCCCGTCCGCGGAGTACAGGGTCAGGGTCACGTTGGCCCCCTTCTCCACGACGAGCGTGGGGCCCGGCTTCGTGATGTTCGTGGGCGTGAATCCCCAGCCCTTCGAGGCGTCACCGTACAACGTGTAGTGCGTCGCCGCGGAGATCGTGACGGTGCCCGTCATCCCCGTGGGATGGACCTCGCATCGATACGTGTAGGTCCCGACCCGGTCCGCCACGAAGCTCCAGACGATCGAGTTGCCTTGGGAGAATTGCGGGGATGAGGGCTCCCCCGAGGCGGGCGACGTGCCGTTGTCGTAGGCGAGGAACCAGTTGTGGTTCACACCCGCTCCGTCCAGGGAAACCAGGGTGAGCTGGATCGTGTCCCCGTACGTAACGTGGAGATGGGGCCCCGGGTTCGTCGTGTTGTTCGCACCGTATCCCCACCCCGTGAGGGCGCTCCCGTACAACGTGATGTTCTCGACCACGCCCGTGGCGAGGACGGGCGGCGCGACGGCTGGGCTCGCGTGGCCCGGCATCGTGAATCCGGCCAACCCGACGCCAATGAGGGCCGCGGCGAGCAGGAACGCCTTAGCGAACGACCGTGAGGGTTGCGTCCATGGCATAGTGACCCTGACCGCAGAACTGGGTACAGACGACCACATACTGACCCGGCATGTCCGGCTTGAACCAGATTTGGTTCACGTGGCCGGGGATGGCATCCAAGTGGACGCCGAGGGCGGGGATGAAGAGGGAATGGTCCACGTCCACGGACTTCACGACGAGGAGGACGGTCTGGTTCGAGATCAGGGTGAGCGCGCCCACGGGATAGTGGATGTCGGTTCCGTTCCCGGTGTAATTCACCCAGAACTCCCAGAACCACTGATGCCCGATCGCCGTGACTTGGACGTCGTAGTGCTGAGGGACCGTGTCTGTGAAGGTGAGCGTCTCGAAGGCGAGGACGCCGAGGACCAGGAGGATGACCGCCGGGACGATCGTCCATGCGGCCTCGAGGGTATGGTTCGAGGAGGCCAGTTTCGGATTCGGCGCGGTGTGACCCCTGCGCACCCGGAACTTGAGTACTGTGGCCACGAGCACGATGCCGACGAACACGCCGATGCCGACGGCCAGTATGGCCACGATCCAGAACAAGTTCGCAATCTGGGTCATGCTCGTGGACGCGCCCGCCGCGGAAGCACCCGCGGCGGCGCCCAGCAGGGAGATCAAGCCGGTCGTCGCCAAAATCGACAGTCGACGCGCCGCGCGCATCGCCGCGCCGAACACCGCGGTGCTCTAAAGCGTTTGCGGTTTGCCGAAATCTTCGGCATTCCGAACTCGTTGATTCCATGGAGGGAACCTGCGAACTCCGTCGTTCGTCGCCGATGCCCGCAGGAGAATGTGGAAACCCTTTTCTACGACGCCGAGGTTCCCGTTTCGGTCGACCTAACTCTGTCGGCGCGTCTTTGAGGTCCAGCGATGGCGGGCGAGGTGGTCATCCGGCACGGCGTGGAGGAAGAGGTTGTCCACGAGCGCGTGGGCGTCTTCAAGTGGATCTATACCACGAGCCACCACGACATCGGCATCATGTACATCGTCAACTCGCTCATCTTCTTCTTCATGGGCGGGCTGCTCGCGGAACTCATCAGGACCCAGCTCGCCTATCCGGGTCAGTCGTTCGTGGACTCCGCGACGTACGACCAGCTGTTCACGATGCACGGGACCACGATGGTCTTCCTCGTGGCGATCCCCATCCTCGCGGGATTCGGGAACCTCATGCTTCCCCCGCTCATCGGCGCGAAGGACATGGCCTTCCCACGCGTGAACGCGCTCAGCTTCTGGCTCATTCCGGTCGCCGGGACCATCATGTGGCTCGGCGTGGCGAACGTCGGTTGGTCCGGGTACACGCCCCTGTCCGCGTTCGACAACGGCGTCGGCGTGGACATGTGGATCGTGGGGCTGCAACTGCTGGGCATCTCTTCCACCGCGGGCGCGATCAATTTCCTTGTCACCGCCCTCCGCCATCGCGCTCCCGGCGTGACCTTGAAGAACCTCTCACTCTTCGCCTGGTCCATTGTCGCCACGGCGGCCATCACGCTCGTGGCGACGCCCGTGCTCGCCGCAGGCCTGTTCGTCCTCCTCCTGGACCGCCACGGGATCACGCACTTCCTGACCCAGCTCAACGGCAGCGACCCGATCATGTGGCAGAACCTGTTCTGGTTCTACTCCCACCCCGCGGTCTACATCATGATCCTGCCCGCGATGGGCATCGTGTCCGAGGTCATCCCTCGGTTCTCCCACCGGCCCATCTTCGGGTACAAGGCCATCGCCCTCTCCACCGTGGCGATCGCCTTCCTGTCCTTCGGCGTCTGGGTCCACCACATGTTCACGTCGGGCATCGACCTGAGCGCGCGCCTTCCCTTCATGATCATCACGTTGATCATCGCGGTCCCGAGCGGGATCAAGGTGTTCAACTGGATCATGACCATGTGGGGCGGAGCCATCGAGCTCAAGACGCCCATGCTCTTCGCGATCGGCTTCGTGGGCATGTTCGTGATCGGCGGCATCACGGGCGTGTTCCAGGCGCCCATCCCCGTGGACTACGAGCTCCACGACACGTACTGGGTCGTGGGCCACATCCACTACGTGCTGTTCGGCGGCACGATCATGGGTGTCCTCGCGGGGATCTACTACTGGTATCCGCGGATGTCGGGCCGCATGTACAGCGAGCGCCTGGGCCGCTGGCACTTCGCCTTCACTATGGTCGGGTTGAATCTCGTGTTCTTCTGCCAACTCTTCTTGGGCCTCCAGGGGATGCCGCGCCGCGTCTGGACGTACCCGGCCCAGTTCTGGACGCTGAACTGGCTCGCGACGATCGGCGCGTACATCCTGGGCACCGGCCAGCTCATCTTCGCAGGGAACATGATCTGGAGCTTCTTCCGCGGACCCCGGTCCAGCCCGGACCCGTGGGGCGGCATGCCCATGACCGGGACGGAGTTCGGGGCCCCTGCCCCGCTCGCGCCCGAGTGGTGGGAGAAGGAGCAGGCCGCAGTAGCCGCGGCGGCGCGTGCGACGGCGGCTGCGGCCGACGGCGGGACGCTCAGTGCTGGAGCGGGGCCGCCTCGAGTTCCCTGAGGATCTCCTCGGCGAGCTTGGCTGCGGAGTCGTAGTCCCCGGCCTCGAACGCGGCCCGGGCCTGCTTGAGCGTCTTGCGGATCTCGCTCACGTTCCGCCCCGCGTCGCGGGCCTTCTTCGCGGTCTCGAGGGCCTTCGTCATCCGGTCCAGGGCCTCGGTCCGGGAAATTCGGGACCGGGGCTCCGAGGGGAGTGCTTCCTCCATGAGATCGTCCTTGGGGGTCTCCACCTTGGGCGCGGGGGTTGGCACAGGTGGCGGCGCCCCGAGGGGCGGCGAGGGCGGGGGCGGCGGCGGCACATGGGTCGGCGGCTCGACGGCGACGTCGATCCCGCTCGCCTCGAGCGCCGCGGCGAGGTACTTCTCCGCCTCGATCAGGCTCTTCTCCTTCTGGGCGAGCTTCTCCCGCTCCGAGGCGAGCCGGGTGAGTTCCCCCTTGAGGCTGCCCTGGAGCTCGACGAACGAGTCGTGCTGCGCGAGGGACTCCTTCTGCCGCGCGTGCATGTCCTCGGCGATCTTGAGCATCTCCTTCTCGCGGGCCTCGAGCGCCGCGAGCCGGTCGTTCTGGGACCGGATGAGGTCCTCCTCGCGACGGGAGAGGGTCCGCTCGCGCTCCGCAAGCCCCTTCTCCATGGTCGAGAACCGGTCGATCATGTCGGCCAGGCTCCGCTCGCGCTGGGCCATGAGTTCTTCGCGCTCGACGAGGGCCTGGAGTTTGCTCTCAGAATCCTTGATCTGGCCCTGGAGCTCGACCTCCAGGCGCTTGATGCGGTCCTCGCCCTCCTTGACGGCACGGTCGCGGTCGTTCAGGGTTCGCGCCCAGTCCTGGAGCCGCTTCTCCTCGGCGGCGACCTTCTCGCGGTCCGATCGCATGGCGGCGATGTCCCGGTCGATGGAGGCGCGGGACTCCGCGACATCCTGGCGTTCCTGGGAGAACGCGCTGCGGTCCGCCTGGAGCTTCGCGGACTGCTTTTCGAGGTCCGCCCTCGCCGCGTCGAGCTGGACCTTGAGGGCGTCCAGTTCCTTGGCACGCGCCTCGAGGGCCGACTTGGTTTCTTTGAACTTCGACGCGGACGCCTTCACGGCGTCCAGGATGAGGGGGGACGGTTTGTCGTTCGGCATGTTCGCTCACCACCGCAAGATGGCGATTGGTGGACGCAGTGCGGTCTGTTCGTATATAAGTGGTGCTGCGAAGAAATCAATCACGAGAACATACGCGCCCTACCCGGAGGGAGATCGTGTCGGTCGGCCGCTTCGCGGGATCGCCGAGGCGGAGATCGCGCGCGGACCGTCGCGGCCGGGGGCGTCGGGGCGGGCTCCGAATTGTCAACGGAGCGTCAGACAAACGAAAGACAGAAATAGGGTCATCGTCGTACGAGCGTCTGCACGCCTCCGGTGGAGGCGGTCAAGGGATGGGAACATGCCAGCACTCCGAGAGATCTCGTTCGACGACGCTCGGAAGATCGCGGCCGACAAAGGGCTGCAACCGAGCAAGGTGAAGGGGACGAACACACTCCGGTTCTCCAAGACCCCGAGCGACAAGCTCACGGTCATCACCTGGGACGAGTTCCAGCAGACGGCCCGGGTCCGCGGCCTCGCGGTGTTCGAGTCGGCGGGCTGGATGAAGCTGATGAAGAAGCACTAGGCCGCAACGTCCGCCATCATCCAGGGAAGCCCATGGTCGACGTCGCCTTCGCAGCGACCGCCATGGCCTCCATCTTTGCCATCGTGGATCCCTTCGGGGTCATCCCGTTCTTCTCCGTCCTGACGGAGGACATGAGCTTCCAGCAGAAGCGGGACGTGATCTCCAAGAGCTGCCTCGTGGCCACCACGGTCCTGGGCGTCTTCGCCGTCTTCGGCCAGTTCATCTTCGCGGCGTTCGGCTTCTCGATTCCCGCGTTCGAGATCGCCGGCGGCGTCCTGCTGTTCGTCGTCGCCTTCGAGATGATGCACGGCGAGCGCCCGCGGACCAAGATGACGGAGTCCGAGCGGACGGAGACCCTGGAGCGGGAGGACGTGGGGATCATCCCGCTCGGCGTGCCCCTTCTGGCAGGACCGGGCGCGATTACCACGGTCATGATCTACATGACCCATCCTGTCGCGGACCCCATGGACAAGATGTTCATCTTCGCGGGGATCCTCGTCGCCGTGATGACCACGTTCTTCCTCATGCACTACGCAGACCGGATCTTCAAGCGAATCGGCCGCACGGGGACCAAGGTCATCGGACGGATCATGGGACTCCTCCTCGCGGCCATCGCGGTCCAGTTCATCATCAACGGCATCATCGGCGCGTACAACAACGCCCTGACCACGGGCGTGCTCCACTGAGCGTCCCCAACACCTTTTATGCGCCGCGCCGCATCCCCCGCCCGTGACCCTGGAGGCGGAGATCCTCGCGCGCATCCGGCCGCCGCCCGAGGAGGAGAAGGCCCTGGAGGCCATGGTCCGCGACCTCCTCGCGGAAGTCCAGGCGGTCCTGAAGGCCAGGGGATGGGAGGCGAAGCCCTTCATCTCGGGCTCCGTGGCCAAGGGCACCCACCTCACCGGGGCCGACGTCGATCTCTTCGTCGCCTTCCCGCCCGACCTGCCCCGGGACGAGCTCGAGACGCGCGGCCTCGCCCTCGGGGAAATCCTGGAGCGGGGCGTGCACATGTACGCGGAGCATCCGTACACGCGGGGGTTCTTCCGCGGCATCCAGGTGGAGATCGTCCCCTGCTACCACATCACGGACGCGAGCCAGCGGATGAGCGCGGTGGACCGGACGCCGCTCCACGTGGACTACGTCCTGGGACACCTGAACGGAGACCAGGGGGACCAGATCCGTCTCCTGAAGGCCTGGTCGGAGGGCATCGGTCTCTACGGCGCCGAGGCGAAGATCCGCGGGTTCAGCGGGTATCTCTGCGAGCTCCTCGTGCTAAAGTATGGCTCGTTCCGGGGCGTGCTCGAGGCGAGCCTGACGTGGCGCCGCGGCGCCGTCCTCGAGCTCGACCGCCCCCCGGGGCGCAAGTTCGACGAGCCCCTGGTCGTCGTCGACCCGGTCGACCCGAACCGCAACGTGGCCAGCGCGGTCTCCCTGGAACAGATGGCGTTCTTTGTCCACGCGGCCCGCGAATACCTGCGGGATCCGCGGAAGCCCTTCTTCTTCCCGAAGCCCCTCAAGCCGCTCTCGGTGCCTCGCCTCCGCGCGCTTGCGAAGCGACGCGGCAGTCACCTCCTCGCCGTGTCGATCCGTGCGCCCGGGGTCACGGAGGACGTCCTGTACCCCCAGCTCCGCAAGGCGCACCGGGCCTTCCTAGAGCTGTTCGATCGCGAGGGCTTCTCCGTCCACGACTCCCGCTTCGACGTCGCGGGCAACGAAGCCGTCTTCCTCTTCGAGTTCGCCATCGCCTCGCTGCCCCGCGTCCAGCGCCATGAGGGGCCACCCGTGTGGGTGAAGAACGCGAAGGAGTTCCTGGAGAAGTGGCGGAGCGACTCCCGGACCTTGGCGGGACCCTTCATCGTGCAGGAGCGGTGGACCGTAGACGTGGCCCGTGCGTTCGTCGAACCCGGCTCCTTGATCCGAGGCTCGTGGCGTTCCCTGAGCCTGGGCAAGGATCTGGAGAAGACCGCCAGACGCAGCCTCCGAGTCCGCACCGGGTCCGCGGCCCTGCTCGCCGCGTACGGGGCCGCGTGGACCGTGCTGTTCGACAAGCGGTTCCCCTGGGAACGCTGACTACGGGGAATTGATGGTGATGGTCTCCGTGGTCGCCAGTCCGCTCGTGTCCGTGGCGGTGACAACAAGAATGGCGGAGGGCGCGTTCGGCAAGGATACGGCGTACGTGTTCGGATAGAACGTCGGATTTGCCGCGCCCAGACACGCGTTCGCCTTGCCGGAGACGTCCGAGGCGGTTGCGTTCTTGCCGCCGACGCTCACATGGACGTCGCGGATTCCCACATTGTCGGTCGCCCGGAAGATCACGTACATCGTGTTGTTCCCGGACCGCGGGATGTGAACCACCGAGCTCGGGCTTGCGGGGTAGCACTCCATGGAGTTCGGCAGGGGCGTCGTCGTGGTCGCGTTCGTGTTGAACGTCCCGACCTGGAACGATCCGACGACGGGGCTCGTGTGATTCCCGAAGGGCGGGTTCAGGAGGAGGATCGTGAACGCGAGCCAGCTGAAGAAGTAGACCATCGCGTGGCTCGCCCAGTCCCGTCGCTTGAACCCATGGATGGGAAGGCCCACCATGGGGAGCAGGAAATACAGCGCAGCGAAGGCGAAGAGTCCAAGGAGGAACCCGACGATGGCAAGGCTCAGGGCATAGAAGAGATAGAACAGGATCGCCCCGACGATGGCCCAAGCGATCACGACGACCGAGATCTTCGCGTTCTCGATTTCCTTGCGCATGTAGCCGACTTCGTCGAACTCGGGGGGTTCCCAGACGGGGACGTCCTCCTTCCGCTTCCGACGGGCCACGCGGCTCCGATACAGGGGTCCGCTATATAGGTTGCTCCGCGTGCGTCTCAGGGAGTCGCAGGAGGCATTTGCGCGCGCATCCTCGCGATGTCCATCTGGAACTGGCGGATCGAGATCAGCATGGCGCCGACGAGCAAGCCGCCTACGAATCCCCCGGGTGCGCCGGTCAGGACGCGCATGAGGTTCGTCGACTCATAGTGCGTGATGTCGGAAAAGAGCTGGTAGAATCCGTCGATGGCGACGGGCAGGAGCCCGACGACGACGATCAGGGCGCCCGCGCGGTCGGGGTGGAAGCGGGCGAGACGCCGCCGGAACCACGCGGGCAAGGCGTTGACCATGACTCGTCCCGCAGACGTCGACGGCTGTGCGAAGGCGGCCGCGACGAGCCCGACGTTCGCGAAGACGTACATGGAGGTCATCCGCGCGCACATGGGCATCTGGTTGCCGTTGATGTAGAAGGAGCGGAACCAGAGCTGGTGGCACTGGATGTCCCCGAAGGTGTACACCGCCCGCGGATAGATCCACAGCGTCTGCCAAATCGCCTCGTAGTTCAGCTGGTTCGCGGCGCCCAGGTGATAGGCCACGGTCGGGTACTGCGCGTACGGCCATGCGAACGTGCCGGGCGCCAGGATCGCGGGCGCGATGAAGAACGAGGCGCACCAGAAGAGGTTCAGGAGGAGCAGGCCGAACAACGGCTTGCTCCAGAGCAGCCTCTGCCACGAGCCGGACGCCACGCTCCGACGAGGGTGACCTCTGGGCATAAACGTTTGCCGGGACTCGGGGTCGGTTCGGTCGGCCGAAAGGTCTTCGCGCCTTGCGGAGAACTTGCGGCGGCGCGGCTCACTTCGCGAACTTGGCGGGATTCTTGTCGAACGCCGCCTTGCACCCGGTGTTGCAGAAGTAGTACGTCTTACCCTGGTACATCGACGTGCCCGCCGACCGCTTCTCGTCCACCATCATCCCGCACACGGGATCCTTCGCTACCATCCTTCACCCCCTGGTCCTTCGACCTCATGAACGTTCTCCATTCTCAGATCCGGGGCTTGAACCGCCGCAACGTCATCGAGTTCGCGACCACGGACACGGAGCTGAAGCCCATGGCCGCGCCCGCGTAGATGGGGTCGAGCAGGACCCCGAAGGCGATGAACAGAAGGCCCGCAGCCAGCGGGATCAGGGCCGTGTTGTATCCGAAGGCCCAGAACAGGTTCTGCCGGATCTTGCGGACCGTGGCCCGGCTCAGCTGGATCGCGGCGACCACGTCCCGGAGGTCGTCCTTGACCAGGACGATGCCGCCTGCCTCCATGGCCACATCGGTCCCGCTCCCGAGGGCGATGCCCACGTCCGCTCGGGCGAGGGCCGGTGCGTCGTTGATCCCGTCGCCGACCATGGCGACGATCTTCCCGTCCTCCTGCAGCTCCTTGATTTTCTGCTCCTTCTGGCTCGGCAGGACCTCGGCGATGACCGCGGTCAACCCGACCTGCTGGGCGATCGCCTCGGCTGTTCGGCGGTTGTCGCCCGTGAGCATGACGACCTCGATGTCCATGGCTTTGAGCGCGCGGACCGCCTCGGCGGCATGCTCCTTGAGGGTGTCCGCCACTGCGATCACGCCGCGAAGTTGCCCGTCCACGGCGAGGAGCATCGCGGTCTTCCCGTCGGACTGCAGGCGCACGAGGATCGGCTCGGCCGCTGCGTACGGCACACCGGCTTCCGCGAGGAGACCGGGGTTGCCGACGAGGACGGAACGGCCCTCGACCTTCGCCCTCAGCCCGAGCCCGGGGCTCACGACGACGTCCGTGGCTTCGGCGAGGCGACGTTCCTTCGCCGCCGCAGCATGGGCGATGGCCTGGCCCAGGGGATGTTCGGACCCTTGTTCCGCGCTCCCCGCGAGCCACAGGACGCCGTCCGCGTCGAGGTCCCCGAACGGGATCGCGTCGGTCACGGCGGGCTTCCCCTTGGTCAGCGTGCCCGTCTTGTCGAACACGACTGTGGTCAACTTGTGCGCCTTCTCGAGATACTCCCCCCCTTTGATCAGGAGACCGTTTTCCGCGCCTTTGCCGGTGCCTACCATGATCGCCGCGGGGGTCGCGAGACCGAGGGCGCAGGGGCACGCGATGATGATGACCGCGATGAAGATCGTCAGGGCAAAGGGGACGGGCTTGCCGAAGGCAACGAGCCACGCGAGCGCCGACACGGCAGCGATGGTGATCACCGCAGGGACGAACACGGAGGCCACCTTGTCCGCGAGGCGTTGGATGGGGGCCCGGGAGATCTGGGCGTCCTCGACGAGCTTAATGATCTGGTTGAGCGTCGTGTCGGCCCCGACCTTCGTCGCGTTGGCCCGGAGAAAACCGGTCTTGTTGATCGTCGAGCCGATGATCGTGTCCCCGGCCTTCTTGTCGACCGGGATGGACTCCCCCGTGATCATGGACTCGTCCAGCGCCGAGGCGCCCTCGAGGATCACCCCGTCCACAGGGACCCGCTCACCCGGCCGGACGACGAAGTCGTCGTCGACCTGGACCTGTTCGACCGGAATTTCCACCTCCGTCCCGTTTCGCACGACGCGGGCGGTGCGCGGGGCCAGGTCCATGAGCTTGCGAATCGCGTCGCCGGCTCGTCCCTTGGCGATCTCCTCGAAGTACTTGCCCAGCAGGATGAGGCCGATGATCGCGGCGGCCGTGTCGTAGTACGTCACGGGATTCGCGATCGGCACGCCAAGGTACGGGAGGAACGTGACGACCGTGCTGTAGGCCCACGCCGCGGAGGTGCCCATGGCGATCAGGACGTCCATGTTCGCGCTGCGATTCCTCAGTGCGTCCCACGTTCCGCGGTAGAAGCGCCAGCCCGCGATGAACTGGACCGGGGTCGCGAGGAGGAAGAACACAACGTTCAGGGGCTGCTCGAGGCCCGCGAACCACCAGCCAAGTCCGAGACCGAACGCGACGACGGCCATGGGGAGACCGATGCCCAGGCTGAACACGGACAGGCGGGCGAGCTTCTTGATCTCCTGCTCGGGCGCCGTGAACGTCTCCCGGCACGTCTCCGAACAGAAGTA
>DASQGG010000209.1 GCA_035632695.1 Thermoplasmata archaeon | reverse complement strand
CACGCCGTCCCGCGTCCGGAACAACGTGCTCGTCATGGAGTACATCGGGGACGGGACCCAACCTGCCCCGCTCCTTCGCGGCGTTCGTCTGGAGGATCCCCGGGCGGTCCTGAACGACGTGGTCGTGAACCTCCGCGCAATGCGCAGGGCGAAGCTCGTCCATGCGGACCTGAGCGAGTACAACCTCCTGTTCTGGGAGGGGAAGGTCGTCGTGATCGATGTCGGGCAGTCCGTGCCCACGGACCACCCTCGGGCCGCGGAGTGGTTCCAGCGGGATCTGGCGAACATTGCCCGGTTCTTCCACCGGCTCCGGGTCGACGTGACGCCGGCGTCGCTGGAGAAGGCGGTCCTCGAGGGATGAGATGCTCTACGCACGTCTGCCGCAGGATCGCCTCGGCGTCCTCATCGGCCCGGAGGGCGCGACGAAGAAGCGGCTGGAGCAGCGAACGGGCACGCACCTCGAGATCGATTCGGCGACCGGCGAGGTGACCATCGATGAAACGGGTGCGCCGGACCCGTCCATGGCCCTCAAAGTGCGCGACATCGTCCAGGCGATCGGACGCGGGTTTTCCGAGGAACGTGCCTTCCGCCTGCTCGACGATGACGTCTACCTGGAGATCCTGGACATCAAGGACTTCGCGCGCACCCAGGCGCGCGTGGAGCAGATCCGCGCGCGAGTGATCGGCACGCGCGGCAAGACGCGCCGCCTGATCGAGGAGCTCACGAGCGTGGACGTGTCCGTGATGGGCCACACGGTGAGCCTCCTCGGCCCCACGTTCGAGATGGCGATCGCCCGCGACGCGGTGATCATGCTCCTCCGGGGCAGCGAGCACGCGACCGTGTACCGGTTTCTGGAGCGCAAGCGGGCGGATATCAAGGCTTGGCAAATGGGGTTCTAGGGCCTCCCGCCGGAGCCTTTTAGGCTCGGCGGCCGCATCTCCTTCCTATGGCCGCGAGGGATGCGGCGGACCTGGTCGAGACCTACCGGGCCGCGTTCCGGGATTGCCTCCTCCGGATCAACGAGCCCTCCCTGCTCCATCTGCGCGGAGAGCTCCAGGTCCTCCTGCGGTGGCTCGAGTCCCGGAACGACGCGGGGCGTACCGCGGCCGCGCGGAACGCGCTCGACGCGATTTCCCGGTTCTACGCGTTCGGGGCGGAAATCGGCGGGTTCGAGCGGTCCAGCAAGAGCGCGGGACAGGCGAGCGTCTTCGACCTCGCGTCCGTGGGCGTCCTCGCCGTCGAGAACGTCCTCACCGCGGAGAACAGGTCCCTCATGCGGTACCTGATGAGCGGGCTGTCCGAGGGCCTCATGTTCCTCGCGAGCCGCCAGTACGTCGCGGGGAGCGAGGCGGTCCTGGAGGGGACGTACAAAGCGAACGCGCTGTCCGTCCGGGATGCCCTGTGGGGCCTGGCGCGTGACTTCCGGTCCTCGGAGGACTTGGCGTCGATCCGCGAGGCCCGGGACGCGATCGACGCGCTCTTCGCGAAGCTGGATTCGCCCGGGGTCGACCTCCACGCGAAGGTCAGCCTCCTCCACCAGCTGTACGGCCTCGTGGCCATCGTCCGCTGCGCCCAGCTCCTCGAGCGGCTCCAGGGCTTGGCCTGACCGCCCCACGTCCGAGGCCGTCCGAAAAGCCGTTATATAGGCCGCCCGACTACGGAAGGCAACCGGGGGTTGCATCCTGCCCAAGTACGTCTATTTGTTCAGCGAAGGCGACGCCTCGATGCGTGATCTGCTCGGCGGCAAAGGCGCGGGACTCGCGGAGATGACGCGCCTCGGTCTCCCCGTGCCGCCCGGGTTCACGATCACGACGAAGGCGTGCAACGCGTTCAGCCGAAGCGGTCGCTTCCCGCCCGGCCTCCTGAAGCAGGTGGAGGAGGCCCTGGCCACTACGGAGGCAGGGGCTGGCCGGAGGTTCGGGGACCCGACGAACCCGCTCCTGGTCTCCGTGCGGAGCGGCGCGAAGTTCTCCATGCCCGGGATGATGGACACCGTGCTCAACGTCGGGCTGAACGACGAGACGGTCGTCGCCTTGGCTCGGATGGCCGGGAACGAGCGCTGGGCGTGGGACTCCTACCGCCGCCTGCTGTCCATGTTCGGCCGGATCGTGAAGGACCTCGACGCCCGCAAGTTCGAGGCCATCCTGCAGCAGTATAAGGAGAAGACCGAAGGCAAGAAGGACACGGACCTCACCGCAGACATGCTCCGCGCCGTGGTTGAGGACTACAAGGCGCTGTACCGGTCCGAGCTCCACGAGGAGTTCCCGCAGACGCCGAAGGACCAGCTCCGGGAGGCCATCGGAGCGGTCTTTCGCTCCTGGAACGGGAAGCGCGCGGTGGACTACCGCAACTTCAACAAGATCCCCCACAACCTCGGGACCGCGGCGAACGTCCAGACCATGGTCTTCGGGAACATGGGCGCGGACTCAGGAACCGGCGTCGCATTCACCCGAGACCCGAGCACGGGGGAGAAGACGCTCTACGGGGAGTACCTCTCGAACGCCCAGGGCGAGGACGTGGTCGCGGGCATCCGGACGCCGCTCAAGATCGCCGACCTGAAAGAGCATGCGCCCCACGTGTACGAACAGTTCGCCCGGATCGCCGCGCTCCTGGAAACGCACTACCGGGACGTGCAGGACGTCGAGTTCACGGTGGAGCGCGGGAAGCTCTACATGCTCCAGACGCGGACGGCCAAACGCACCGCGCAGGCCGCGGTGAAGATCGCGGTCGACATGGTCGGCGAAGGTCTCATCCGCAAGGAGGAGGCCCTCCTCCGAGTCGAACCTCTCCATGTGATTCATCTCCTGCTGCCGCGCTTCGACGAGGAGGCGAAGAAGGCCGCGGCCCGGGAGGGACGGTATCTCGCGAAGGGTCTCAACGCGTCTCCCGGGGCGGCCTCGGGATACGTCTCCTTCGATCCGGACGAGGCGGAACGACTTGGCCGGGATGAGAAGAAGTCCGTGGTCCTCGTCCGCACGGAGACGTCGCCGGATGACGTCCACGGGATGCTCCACTCGAAGGGCATCCTCACGGCCCACGGCGGGGCCACGAGCCACGCCGCGGTCGTGGCCCGGGGCCTCGGCCTCCCCTGCGTCGCGGGTTGCGAGGTCCTCCGCATCGACTACCAGGCGGGGGAGTTCCGCGTGGGCGACAAGGTCGTCCGCCGGGGCGATTTCATCTCGATCGACGGTACCACCGGCGAGGTGTTCGACGGACCCATCCGCACGATTGAGCCCGACTACGACCGGGAGGCCGACCTGAAGATCCTGCTCTCGTGGGCGGACGAGCAGCGCCGACTCCAGGTGTGGGCCAACGCGGACTACCCGCGGGACGCGCAACGGGCTCGGAAGTTCGGGGCCCAGGGCATCGGCCTCTGCCGCACGGAGCACATGTTCTTCGAGACCGACCGCCTGCCCATCGTCCACGAGATGATTCTCGCGGCACCCGACTACCGAAGGACCGCCGCGCAGATGGCGTCGCTGAAGGCGGAGCGGGAGTCGGCCAGGGAGGACAAGCGTCCCGAGTTGGACAAGAAGATGGCATTGACGGAACCGTCGCTTGAGGACCTGTCGCGCCGCTACCTCGGTTCTCTGGAGAAACTCGGTCGGCTGCAGAAGGATGATTTCGTCGGCATCCTTCGGGCGATGGCCGGTCTTCCGGTAATCATCCGGCTCATCGACCCGCCGCTCCACGAGTTCCTCCCGAGCTACGACACTCTCCTCGTGCAGGTCACCAAGCTCAACCTGGCCCGCGCGAACCCACGCCTCCTGACGGAGACCGCCTCGTCCCGGGAGGATGCGGACTTCTTGGACGAGATCAGAAAGGCCGGGAACGGAGATCTCTCGCGAGGCATCGAGGCGCTCCTACCCGAGAAAGAGCGCCTCCTCGCTGCGGTTGCCGCGACCAAGGAGGCCAACCCGATGCTCGGGCTCCGAGGATGCCGACTGGGCATTACGTATCCGGAGATCACCGAGATGCAGGTGCGCGCGATTTTCGAGGCTGCGTGCCAGCTCAAGAAGGACGGCGTTGACGTCCATCCGGAAATCATGATCCCGCTCGTTGGCCACGTGCATGAGCTGGAGAATCAGCGCCAGGCCCTTGAGTCCGAGGCCAAGAAGGTCATGGAGCGCGAGGGCACGAGCGTGGACTACAAGTTCGGGACCATGATCGAGATCCCGCGGGCCGCTCTGACCGCGGACGAGATCGCGGAGCACGCAGAGTTCTTCTCCTTCGGCACGAACGACCTGACGCAGACGACCTTCGGGTACAGCCGCGACGATGCCGAGGGGAAGTTCCTCCTCTCCTACGTGGAACGCAAGATCCTGCCATTCAATCCGTTCCAGACGATTGACCGGGAAGGCGTCGGCCAGCTCATGCGGATGTGCGTCCAGAAGGGCCGCAAAGTGCGTCCCGCCCTGGAGGTCGGGATCTGCGGAGAGCACGGAGGCGACCCGTCGAGCATCGAGCTGTGCCACGAGATCGGGCTGAACTACGTGTCCTGCTCGCCCTACCGCGTCCCAGTCGCCCGCCTCGCCGCGGCGCACGCGAAGCTCAACGAGTCCGTGTCGATTGCCAAGGACCGCTGATCGGGGCGAGCCATGGCCGTCCCCCCGATCTCCCCGACCTTCCTAGTGGTCATGGTGGTTTCGTCCTTCGCGCTCCCGCTCTTCTTCGTGTGGTGGATCCGCAACACGCCCCGGTACGGACGCGAGCCGATCAAGGTCGTCCTGCGCGTGTTCGGCTGGGGGGCCTTCGTGAGCGTCGTGATCGCCCTGATCTTCGAGCTCGTCCTGACCTCCGCGGCCATGGAGATCGGGCCCCTGTACGCGTACCTCGCCAGCCACTTCGCGATGGCCCCGTCCAAGGTGTTCGGGTTCCTGGTCGCGGCGCCGTTCGTGGAGGAGGCCGCGAAGGGCCTCGGGGTTCGTTCGGCGCGGGACAGCGTCCGCTCCGCCACGGACGGATTGGTGTACGGCGCCGCGGCGGGGTTCGGATTCAGCGCGATGGAGAACCTCCTCTACGGTCTCTCCGCGTGGGTGGCTCTGTCCGAGCAGGGGTTGGACCCGTCCGCGTCCCTCCTGGTCATCGCCGTCCGCTCGTTCTCGTCCTCCTTGCTCCACGCGAGCGCGAGCGCCGTGGTCGGGTACGGCCTTACGACGAGCTGGCTGGGCGGCCGCCGGTACGGCTACCTGCCGTTCTACTTCTTCGCGGTGATCATGCACGCCCTGTTCAACTTCACCGCGAACCTGGGCACGCTCTACCCGGGTCTCCTGGGCGGTCTCATCGACTACGTCGAGTTCTTTGCCGCGGTGCTGTTCGCCGTGACGGCGATCACCCTGGTCCGCCGAAAGCTGGTCTCTCGTCGACCCGTACCCGCGAGGTGACGCGATGCCGCACACCCTGGAAGTCAACGGAAAGCCGCTGGTCGTCTCGAAGATCCTCTGCCTGGCCCGAAACTACGCGGAGCATGCGAAGGAGATGGGTGGCCGTATTCCCACGACGCCCGTGTTCTTCCTCAAGCCCCCGTCGTGCCTCCTCCCGGGAGGCGGCGAGATCCGCATGCCCACGGACATCGGGCGCGTGGACGTGGAGACGGAGTTGGTCGCGATCCTGGGCCGCGGCGGGCACGATCTCACGCCCTCCGAGGCCATGGCGTGCGTCGCGGGGTATGCGGTCTTCTTCGACATCACGGGACGGGACCTCCAGGGACAGGCACGAAAGGAGGGTCAGCCCTGGGCCGCGGCGAAGGGGTACGACACGTTCGGACCGATCTCGGCTCCGGTGACCGCGGACGCCGTGCGGGACCCTCACGACCTCCCGATCCGCCTCCGGGTGAACGGGACTTTGCGGCAGGACTCGAACACGAAGTACATGGTCTTCCGGATCCCCGAGACCCTGGCGGCGATCTCGCGGGTGATGCGCCTCGAGCCCGGGGACCTGCTGGCCACCGGCACCCCGGAAGGCGTGTGGCCCATCGTCCCGGGGGATGTGCTCGACGCGGAGATCCCGAGCGTCGGCACGCTCCGCTGCACGGTCGCCGCGCGAAAGCCGTAAATGCTCGCACGCGCTCTCGTTCCGCCGCATGCGCTTCCGCTTCGAGCTTACCGGAGAGGCGTATTCGAAGCACAAGGAGGCGTTCAAGCGGATTCTGGCAAAGCACGGGCTCCGCTGGCAAGGCACCTTGGACCATCCGCTCTGGACCAGCCGAGCGGAGCGGGTCTCCGCCGCGTACGAGCGCGACGAGGCGCACGACGTGTTGCGCGGCGCCGCATTGGTCTGGCAGGGGGCGAAGAAGTCGGGCCTCCTGGAGGACCTCAAGGCGTGGGCGTGGGAGGTGGGCGGCCGCGTCGAGGAGGAGGCGGGGCCCGCCGCGGACGATGTGACCGAGGAGGTGGAGCGCGCCCTCCGGTTCTGGGACATCGTGCACAAGCCCAACGTGGACTGGCTCGCGGCCCAGGGACGGCCCAAGGCGTGGATCGACGAGGACCTCAAGCGCTGGAAGCGCCAGCGCCAGGCGCGGCAGCGCGAGCTCATGGGGCAGGCGACGGACTAGAACGTCGCGTTCCGGTGGATCTCCAGGGAGTCGTAGCAGTCGAAGCAGAAACCCTGGCGCCGGTCATCCGGCGAGAGGACGATGCGGGCGTGGCACCGTCGACAGCGAGCATCTCGGTCGCCTCCCTGAGACAGGCTTCGAGTGTCCGGCTTGAGCTTCCACGCGATGGTCTCCTCCTCCCTGGAAGGCGGCGCGGCCGAGGAGTTGTTGGACTCTATAAAAACATTGGGTCACGGCTTCGGCGACACGCCCCGTCGACGCCTTAATCCGCTCGCCTCCCATTGCCGCGCCGGTGCTCCGCGGTTTCGTCACCTTCGAGGGAATCGACGGTTCCGGAAAGACGACCGTGAGCCGCCGCGTGGCCGAGATTCTGCGTTCGTCCGGGGAGCGCGTCTTCCTGACCGGGGAGCCGACGAGGCACTGGACGGGGGAGGCGGTCCGGCGCTCGTACGCGGACGACGTGGGCCCTCTGGCGGAGTCCTTCCTTTTCCTCGCGGACCGGGCGGCCCACCAGACGGAGATCCGGCAGCACCTCGACGGGGGCGAGGTCGTCATCAGCGACCGGTACGCGGACTCGACGTATGCGTACCAGGGTGCGCGCCTCCGGGGGATCGTGCCCCGCCCCATCCCGTTCCTCCGCGGGATCAGCGAACCCTGGCTCCTCCGGCCCAACCTCACGATCTTGCTGCGGATTCCTGCGGAGCTCGGCCTTCGTCGAATCGCGGATCGTCCCGCGAAGGTGCGGTTCGAGGAACTCGCGTTCCTCCGGAGGGTGGCCCGGAACTACGACGCCCTCGCGAAGAGCCGGAGGTTCGCGGTCCAGGACGGACGGGGACCCGCCGAGGAAGTGGCTCAGACTTCCGTCGCGACGATCAGGCGACGCCTCGCTCGGCGGTGAGGTCGGAATCCCCCGACGTCGGGGCGTGCTGCTCCAGGAACGCGCGCGCGAATGCCGTGGCCGCCGAGAGGTTTCCCCGCTCGAGCGCGACCAGGAAGGCGCGTCCGAAGACGAATTCGAGTGAGGATTCTCCCGACCGACCCAACATGCCGGTGCCCGGAGGGAGTGAAGCCGACTTGAACCAAGCCCCTAGGAATATCAGCGTCGATTCTCACCGCGGCGAGGGATCCACTCCTGTGCGCGCCCATCGTGGACAAATGTTTTTAAGTCCACCTCCGGTTATCGCGCCGTCCATGGGATGCACGCATGGAATCCGCGGTTCATTCTAAGGTATCCTCTCGCCACGGCGAAGAGGGTTTCATTGGCGTGATCTACGGAGACGTCGGGTCGACGTCCTTCCGCTGCTCCGTCGTCTTCCCCGTTGACCGCTACGACTTCGTTCAGGTCCATCACGAGACGTGCGGCACGGTCCTCGGCCGCGTGGACGAGATCGAGCGCAAGACGGATTTGTCCCTGGACCGGGCGATGACCGAGGAAGCCGAGGCCGTGCCCATCGAGGAGCGCGTCTCCGCCCAGGTGTCCGTGATCGGGTACCGCGACGACCGGGGCCTGCTCCAGGTGCCGCGGACGCCGTTCCGCGCCGGCGAGCCCGTCCGCAAGGCCGAGAAGGCCACGATCGAGGAGGTCATCGGGCTCACGGAGGACAAGAAGCACGGGGCCTACGTGGGCTTGCTGGCGGGCCACGATGTCCCCGTGTACCTGGACATCAACGCGATGGCCCAGAAGCACGTCTCCATCCTCGCGAAGACGGGCGGCGGCAAGTCCTACGTGGCCGGCGTAATCATCGAGGAACTCATGAAGCACAAGGTGACCACGGTGATCATCGACCCCCACGGGGAGTACGACACGCTGCGTGAGCGGTCCAAGGCCTCGGACCACAGCGGCCGTTTCCACGTCGAGCCGCGCGCCTACGCGGACATGATCCAGGTCTTCTCCCCGGACACCAAGGTGAACAACGGGGCGCGTCCGCTCAAGTTCACCCTGAGCAACCTGGACGCCCGGGACATCATCTCCTTGACCGGATCGGGGAAGGTGCGGACGCACCTCACGGCCCTCCGCAAGGCGCTCGACACGCTCCGCGTCGCGACGAAGAACTACACGATCCGGGACATCATCCGCGTGCTCGAGCGCGACGAAGACCCCACGAACGGCTCCCTGATCGACGAGCTCGAGTACCTGAGCGAGGTCGAGATCTTCGCCCAGGAGGGCACCCGGATCGACGAGCTCGTGGTCAAGGGGAAGACTACGATCATCAACCTGAAGGGGGTCGCGCCGGACATCCAGGAGCTCGTGGTGAATCGCCTTGCGACCGCGATGTTCGAGCTGCGCAAGGTGGGGCGCATCCCGCCCATGATGCTCGTGGTCGAGGAGAGCCACAACTTCTGCCCACAGGTCGGTCAGGTGGCCTCGTCCAAGATCTTCCGCACCCTCGCCTCGGAGGGGCGCAAGTTCGGCCTCGGCCTACTCGTGATTACGCAGCGCGCCGCGAAGATCGACAAGAACGTGTTGAGCCAGTGCAACACGCAAATCATCCTCAAGGTCACGAACCCGAACGACCTCAAGGCAATCGTCGCGAGCGTCGAAGGTCTCACGACCGCGATGGCCGAGGAGATCTCTCGGCTGCCGATTGGGGTGTCGATCATGACGGGCGGCGGGCTGCAGATGCCGCTCATGGTCGAGGTCCGCCCGCGGGAGACAAAGCACGGCGGCGAGAGCGTCAAGGTCATCGAGGACTGACCGTCACAAGCCGCTCGTGTACCACGCGCCCCCGCAGCAGTAGATGGACGACCCGTCCGCCTCGCCCCAGATCAGGTAATTCGTGCCTGTCTTCGGGTTCACCGCGAGTCCGAAGTAGTCGCCGTCGGGGAACGCGTATCCTTGGGGAGTCTTGTAGGGGGCGCCGGCCCCCAGATTCGACAACCGCACGGCCGGGATCCATGTGGCGCCGCCGTCCGTGGTGCGTGTGTACCAGGTGTTCCAGTCACCGAGGCCTCCGCAATTCCAACAGGCGTTGTTGCGGTTGTCCTGCCACGCGAGGCGGAAGTCGCCTGCGGTGAGACCCCCGGCCACGGCGGGGAAGTTGCTGTCCCCGAAGCCGTTCACGACGGCGCGGCCCCCCCAGTGGACCCCATCGGATGAGCTGCGCACGTAGAGGGCTTTCGCGGCCCCGTCCACCCCGTTCGCCGTGTACGCGAACAGGAGGGTGCCCATGGGATCAACCGCGACGGACGCCTGGGCCGCGAAGTAGTCTCCGTAACACTTGGAGATCGCGCACGGCGTGGGCGCCGCGCTCGAGTCCACGAACGTGTTCGTCCAGCTCGTCCCCGCATGATCCACCCTCAGGACGAAGATCTTCTGCGGCCCCAGGATCTGCGCCTTGTTCGTGATCGCGTTGCTGCCGCTGTTCGTGATCTTGCCCGACTCGCCGACCTGGGCGAAGTACGCGCTCCCGTCGGAAGAATCGTACGCCCCGCCGTAGGTGTACCACCAGAGGCTCTCGTTGCTCGTTTGCATCTGGGTGAACGTCGCACCGTAGTCGTGGGACACGGCGAGGTAGGACGCGGTCTTCACGTTGAACGCCACGTAGACGTCCTTGCCGTCGGGCGAGATCTCCAGGATGGGCTTGTCGTTGTACGGGAGCGCTCCGTTCATCGTGAAGGGTCCCGACCAGGTGGTCCCGTGGTCCGTCGATCGGAACAGGACGCTCCCGGGATCGTACTTCTGCAGGAAGACCGCGTAGACCGTGCCGTCCGCGGATACCTGGAGCTGCGGGTCGTACTGCCATCCTTTCCCCCCCGCGAGGTAGATCGGGTGGGCCGCGCCCCAGGTCAAGCCACCATCGGGTGAGGCGCGGACGAAGATGGCGGTCACCGGACAGCCCGAGCAGGTCTTCGAGGCGTTGATGTACGTGACCGCCTGGTAGACGTACGAAGAGGAGGGGTCGACGGCGACGGTCGGCTCCCAGTACGCGCCCGTTCCGGGGAATGCCTGCTCGTCCGCAAACGTAGGAGCGGCCGAGGCCGTTCCGACGGCGGTAAGGAGTGCTGCCACCTGGAGTATGAGCGCCGCGACGATCAGCGCACCCACGGCCGCGAGACGAGCCCTGCCCACGCGTTTCCCCTCCCGGACGGCGGGACCCCCGCCGGTTTGCGGGGCATGTCGCCGCAGCTATTTCTGGGTTCCTGGCGTCGGCCAAAGGGTTTTGCGGGCGCCCCGCCATCGCGGCACGTGGACCTCGCGGCCCTGGTCAATAAGGACATCGGCCTCACGGAGCGCGCCTTGTCCAAGATCAAGATCGCATCCCCGAAGCGCTCCCACCTGCGGAAGGTCGCGGAGGACTTCCTGGCCATGGCCCGAGCCTACTACGAGGACGCGAAGCACTTCCGGGATCAGGGAGAGCTGGAGAAGGCGCTGGCGAACATCAACTACGCCCACGGCTGGCTGGATGCGGGCGCCCGCGCCGGTCTCTTTGACGTGGGCGAGGACGACCAGCTCTTCACGCTGAGCGAGTGACTCAGAGGACGCGCGCGCCCTCGTTGTCGACCTCGCACCGCATCAGGGTGCCGAACTTCAGGTACAGGGTCGCGAGTTCCTCCCGGCCGCCTTCCGCGAAGATCGAGTTGCCCAGCATGGCCATGGAGGCGCGGCCGAACATGCGGCTCGCGCGGACAACCTCGAGGACCGTCTTGCTCGCCAGGCCCGTTTCCTCGGCGAAGCGGTTGCCGAGATCGAAGAGGCGTTCGAACGTCGGGCGTTCGGCGAACTCGCGGACGCACGACCCGCCGTGGCGGTTGATCGCGACGACCTTCGCGGGATCGCGGAGGACGGACCGTGTCTGGAGTTCAGGACCGACGACGGCCAAGAGAAGCTGCTTGTGGACCTCGACCTTCTGCACACGGGCGTGCCCCGGGGCGCCCGGCTCCGATCGCACGTCCATGCCTCCTTGGGATGCGGGGACGACGTCTCCCAGTCCCGTGGCGCACTCGACCTCGGCGACGTGGGCGAGGGCGACGAGTTCTTCCCGCGGGATTCCGGCCCCCAGAGCGTCGTTCAGGGCGAGCGTGGTGCTCAGGGCGGCGGCGGAGCTCACCCCGAACCCCTGGGATACGGGAAGGGGGTTATCGCTGAGGATCTTCACCTCGTAGGACGAGTCGCCAAGGACCTTGCGCGCCGCCACCTCCGTGACCTCGGCCCTCGCCTTTCTCCCGTTCACGAGGATCTCCAAGGAGCCCTTCGACGCATCGCGCACGCGGGCCACGGTCCGCACGCCCAAGGAGAGGGACAGGCCCGCACCCCGGGAACCCTTCCTCCGCGGATCGGGGTCGTCACAGACCTCGAAGAAGGCCGTCACGTGTCCGGGGCAGAACGCCTCACCCTGGGACACCATGGAGGACGGCTCTCCAGACCTGCTCCGCCGCGAGGGATTTGGAACCCGTGAAGGAGACGGAGCGGCCCTTGCGGTCGAAGATCGTGATCGCCGTGGTGTCCCGCTTGACCGCGGCCACGTCGTTTGCCACGACGAGGTCCAGTTCGGCCTCCTTGAGGAGGGCCATCGCTTTTCCCTTGAGCTCCGCCGCGGACACGCCCGACTCGGCCTTGAAACCCACGAGAGGTCCTTTCGTGGCCTTCCGCAGAGCCGCGAGGACCTTGGGCGTGGGCTCCAGAGCCAGCGTGATCGAGCCCTCCCGCGAAGGGATCTTGCCCTTCTGCTTCCGGGGCGAGAAGTCCGAGATGGCGGCGGGAACGAGACAGATGTCCGCCGCCGCGCCGGAGACCATGGCCGCGAGGGCGGCCGTCGTGTCGAAGGGCCGTGCCGGCAGCCAGGAAGGGACGGCCACCTCGTGGCGCCCCATCCACAGCTCAACCTCCGCGCCGTGCTCGAACGCGGAGCGGGCGAGTTCGACGCCCGTGGCCCCGCTCGAGCGGTTCGTGACGACCCGGATGTCGTCGATGGGCTCGACGGTCGAGCCTGCGATCACGAGGACCCGTTTGCCCAGGAGGTCCCGAGGGCCCAGCTTTCGGATCACGCGAGCGACGATTTCCTCCGTGTCCGCGAGCTTCGCTTTGTTTTCCTCCCGCTTGGGCTCGACGAATTCTACGCCCAGGGCGCGGAGCTTTTGGACGTTCTCGAGGACCGCCGGATTGTCCATCATCGTCTCGTGAGCCGCGGGTGCGATCAGGAGCGGGATCGCGGAGCCGAGTGCGTTGACGGCGTACGTAGTCACCGTGGTGTCGTCGATGCCGTTCGCGATCTTGCTGATCGTGTTCGAGGTGCATGGGGCGATGAGGAGGAGGTCGGCCTTGCCCTCCTTGCCGCACATCTCCAGGTAGCGCATGGAACCGTCCAGCTTCGTGTCCACTTCGTGCCCCGTGGCGAACTGGAGCGCGTTCGGATGGACGATCGCGGTGCCCGCCTGGGAGAGGACGGCGTGCACGTCGGCCCCGTGGCGGATGAGCTCCCGTGCCAGCTTGACCGTCTCGACTGCGGCGATGCTGCCCGTGACCCCAAGGACGATTGTCTTCCCTTGGAGTTTGGGACTCTTCGCGCCGCGGATTCGATCGGCGGGATGCATCCGGCTGACCATTCTTGGCGGTCGATATATATCTATGGTCAGAGGGCACGAGGTAGCTTTATGCCGCGGCGGGTTCCATCGGGCGACTCGGAGGAATGCGTTTGCAACCACCGATGCCTGCGGGCCCGGGGACTCCACCGTTCCGGCCCGAACCTGCCTATGCTTCCGCGGCGCCTGCGAATCCGCCGATAGGCGCGAGGGGCCTCATGCGAACCCTCGGCGTGATTCTCGGGGTCCTGATTTTCGTGGGCTTCTTCACCTTCCAGGCCGTCTTCCTCGTTCAGGCGCCATGCACCACGATATCGTGTCCGACTCCCGGATCCGACCAGGCCGTCTACAGCACGACGGTCCATGCCCTCGCCTGGGCGGGCCTGGTGATGCTCGACCTGTCCGTCGGCGTTGCCGTGATGGCCGCGTTCTTCCTGAATGCAGATAGCAACGTCCCGGAAACGACGCGACGCTCAGCGTTCTACTTCGCGTCCCTCTACCTGGCCGCGTTCACGTTCTTCGCCACGTTCCTGATGTCGTTCCTGTTTTCCTACCTCCGGTTCATCTGAGGCGGCGACTCCGCGAGCCAAGCTTTAACCGTCCCCTCCGGTTAACGCTCCCGCCTCCATGGACGTCCAGGCCGCCCTAGGGCAACTGTATGGCCTCGAGCGGTTCGGGATCAAGCTCGGGCTCGACAACATCCGGCAACTGCTCGCCCTCGTGGGCGATCCGCAGGCCGGTCTCCCGGCCGTCCACGTCACGGGGACGAACGGCAAGGGGTCCGTCTGCGCGTACGTGGCCTCGACGCTCCGGAAGGCGGGGTACCGGACGGGCCTGTACACCTCGCCCCATCTGGTCCGATTCAACGAGCGCATCCAGGTGGACGGCGTCCCCATCTCCGACGAGGACCTCCTCCGGCTCTGGCAGGGCATCCAGCCTGCGATGCGCGCCATGGACGGCGGGCGAGCCGTGAACCGTCCCACGTTCTTCGAGGTCACGACGGCTCTTGCGTTCGAGTACTTCCGCGAACGAACGGTGGACGTCGCCGCGATCGAGGTGGGGATGGGCGGCCGCTTCGACGCGACGAACGTGATCGACGGGCGTGTCGCGGTCATTGGCCGCGTCGGCCTCGAGCACACGGAGCACCTGGGCCGCACGGTGGACCGCATCGCGAGGGAGAAGGCCGGAATCATCAAGTCCACGTCCCGCGCCGTGACCGTGGAGCAGGAGGCGCTGCCGGTGATTCAAGAGCGCTGCCGCGACCTCGGCGTGCCCCTCTTGATCGTGGGCCGCGAGGTGTCCGTGGAGCGGATCTCCCAGGACCTCTCCGGCCAGCGCGTGAGGGTCCGCGGCCCCTTCGGCGAACTGGTCGTCGGCACGCCGCTGCTGGGCTCCTTCCAGCTGGAGAACGTCGGTCTCGCCGTGACGGCCCTCACGGAGCTCCGCAAGTCCGGGTTCGCAGTCTCCGACGCCGCGATCGCGGAGGGCATCGCGACGACCGAGTGGCCCGCCCGCCTCCAGACGATCCGGCGGGACCCTCTCGTTCTCGTGGACGGGGCGCACAACGGCCCCGCCGCGGCCGCCCTCGCCTCGGCATACGCGGAGCTCTTCCCGGGCCGCAAGTGCATCCTGGTCATCGGCATCCTCGCGGACAAGGACTTGGCCTCGATCGCTTCGTCTCTGGGCCCCCTCGCCGAGCGCGTGATCGCCTGCCACCCCAAGAGCCACCGCGCCTACCACGCGGAGGAGGTGGCGTCCGCCTTCCGAGCGTTCGCCCCGGTGGAGGTGGTCCCGGCGGTCGCCGAGGCGGTGGACCGCGGGTTGGCTGCCGCCCGCGCCGAGGACATCGTGCTCATCACCGGCTCCATCTACACGGCGGGGGAGGCCCTTGAGCACCTCGGCGCGCGCACGTGATCGGATCGAACGGATCCTCCGCGACCTCTCCCGACGGTACTTGCCCAACCGGGACCTGCACGAGGGGGAGACGGCCCTCGCGAAGATCACCGCGGAGACGGAGGACCCGTTCAAGGTCCTGATCTCCACGATCCTCTCCCAGCGCACCCGGGACGAGATGACGGAGAAGGCGTCCGCGGCCCTGTTCGCGCGGTATGGCACGGCGGCGGCGATCGCGGCGGCGCCGACCGCGGAGCTCGTCCAGCTCATCCGGCCTGCGGGCTTCTACAACCAGAAGGCGGTCCAGATCCGGAAGGTGAGCCAGGCCCTCCTCGACCGCCATGGAGGGCTCGTGCCCCGCTCCTACGACGAGCTGATCGATCTCCCGCAGGTGGGTCCCAAGACCGCGAACTGCGTCCTCGTGTACGGCTACGGGGATCCGCGGATCCCCGTGGACACGCACGTCCACCGGGTCTCGAACCGCCTCGGCCTCGTGACCACGAAGACCCCGGAGGCCACGGAGGCGGTGCTCATGCGCATCGTGCCCAAGGACTGGTGGCTCCACGTGAACGAGCTCTTCATCCGCTTCGGGAAGGACCTGTGCAGGCCCATCGGCCCTCGGTGCGAGGCGTGTTCGTTCACGGGATTCTGCCGTCACTACCGGACCGTGGTCTCCAAGGCCAGGCGCGCGCGGCCGTTCAAGCGGCGCGCGTAGGATCCGCCCGGAGCCCGCGGACGGCGGGAGGGGACCGAGGGCAATGGCCCGTGGCGGCGCGAGCCGCGGGCGACAGGGCTACGTTGATATCCGTGACCGGCTCTGCAGTCTCCCGATGGAGATCGAACTGATTGAGTTCGCTTCCTTGACGATCCCCCGCAAGGAACGCTTCACAATCGCCCGCGGTTCCTCGGACGTGGCGGAGACGTGGTGGGTCTTCGTCCACGCGGGCGGTCTCGTGGGCCAGGGGTGCGGCGCCCCCAGCGAGGTCACGCACGAGACGGCCGCCACGATGAACGAGTCCCTGAAGGCCCTGGTGAAGGGCCTCAAGGGCTATGAGTTCCACCAGCCCCACGAGATCGCGGAGCGCATGGACAAGCTCGTGCCCGGGAATCCTGCCGCCAAGGCGGCCCTGGACATGGCCGTGTACGACCTCGCGGCCCAGGTCGCGGGCCTGCCCCTCTACCGCTACCTCGGCGGCCATCGGGATCGGATGACGACGGACATGACCATTGGGATCATGCCCACGCCCGCGGCCGTCGAGCATGCCGTGCGCTGGACCCACGAGGGCTTCCGCGCGCTGAAGGTCAAGGTCGGTCAGGATCCCAAGATGGATCTCGACCGCCTGGCGGCGATCCGGAGCGCCGTGGGGCCTAACGTGGAGCTGCGGATCGACGGCAACGAGGGGTTCACCTGGGGGCAGGCCCTCTCTTTCGCGCGCGCCGCACGCGACCTGAACGTGGCCTTCTTCGAGCAGCCCGTGCCCGCGCAGGACCTCGAGGGGATGCGCGTCCTCGCGGAGTCCTCCCCGGTCCCGATCATGGCGGACGAGATGGTCCTGACCCCGGAGGACGCGAAGAAGGTGCGGTGGGGCAACGCGGCGAAGGCGGTGAACCTGAAGCTCATGAAGCACGGCGGGATCGCCCGCGCGCTCGAGGTCGACACAATCTGCTCGTCCGCGGGCTATCCGACCATGGTGGGCTGCATGAGCGAGCCCCAGCTGTCCATCGCCGCGGGCCTGCACTTCGCGCTCGCCTCGCCGAACGTGAAGTGGCTGGACCTCGACTCCCACTTCAACCTGGCCTCGGACCCCTCCTCGGGGCTCGAGTTCAAGCACGGCCACCTCGTGGCGCCGAGCAAGCCCGGCCTCGGGATCGACGTGCGATGGCCCGGGTAGGTCACTCCGCGGGACCGGGAGCCGGAGGCGTCGCCTCGCCGACGGCGTCCTCCTCTTGAGGCGTCACGAGCCGGACCACGGCCGAGACCCGGTCGCCCTCCGCGAGCCGCTGGATGCGCACGCCCCTCGCCGCCCGTCCGGTCTCCCGGATGTCCTCCACGGGGCAGCGGATCACCACGCCCCCCACCGTCGTCACGAGGATCTCGTCCCCGGCGGCCACCTCGAGCACGCCGACCACGGGGCTCTTGGCCATCTTCACGTTCGTCGTCTGGACGCCCTGGCTCCCGCGGCGGGTCTTGCGGTACTCCTTGACCTTGGTCCGCTTCCCGAGCCCCGCCTCGAGGACCGTGAGCAGCTCGGTCTCCTCGTTCTTCACGAGGGCCATGGAGACCACCCGCTCGTCCTTCCGGAGCCTCATGCCGCGGACCCCCGCGGCGGTCCGACCCATGGAGCGGACCTCGCTCAGCGCGAAGCGGTTCGCGTAGCCGCCGGCGCTCGCCAGGATGACCTGCTCGTCCCCGTCCGCGATCCGCGCCTCCACGAGCTCGTCGCTCTCGTTGAGCTCGATGGCCCGGATGCCGCGGACGTTGGGCCGCTGGAACGCATCCAGGCGGGTCTGCTTGATCCGCCCGAGCTTCGTGGCGAAGACGATGGTCCGGAGCGGGTCGAACTCGCGCACGGCGATCATGTCCAGGATCCGCTCGTTGGGCTCGAGGCGCTCCAGGAGGTTCACGATGGGCTTGCCCTTCGCGTACCGCGAGCCCACGGGGATCCTGTACGTCTTGAGCCAGTGGCATTGGCCGCGGCTTGTGAAGAACAGGATGTAGTCGTGCGTGGAGGCGGTGAACAGGTTCACGACGAAGTCCTCCTCCTTGGTCTCCATGCCTGTGACGCCCTTGCCCCCCCGCTTCTGCGTGCGGTACGTGGTCACGGGGATCCGCTTGATGTAGCCCGTGTTCGTGATCGTGACGACGACGTCCTCCTCGGGGATCAGGTCCTCGATCTCCATGTCTGCCGCGTGGAGCTCGATGGACGTCCGGCGCTCGTCCCCGAACTTCTCCTTGAGCTCCGCGAGCTCCGCCTTGATGATTCCTAGGATCCGTTCGCGGGAGGCCAGGATGCCCTCGAGGTCCTCGATTTTCACCGTGAGGTCCCGCTGCTCCTGCCGCAGCTTCTCGATCTCGAGCCCCGTGAGCTGGCGCAGGGTCATCGAGAGGATCGCGTTCGCCTGGGCCTCGCTGAGCAGGTAGCGGCTCATGAGGCCCGCGCGCGCCTCGTCCACGGTCTGGGAGTGGCGGATCAGGCGAATGACCTCGTCCAGGTGGTCCACCGCGGTGATCAGCCCCTCGACGATGTGGAGCCGCTCCCGCGCCTTGCGCAGGTCAAACTCGGTTCGGCGGCGGACCATGAGCACGCGGTGGTCGATGTAGACCTGGAGTTCCTCCTTCAGCGAGAGGTACCTCGGCTTGCCGTCCACCAGGGCGAGGTTGATGACGCCGAACGTGGTCTCCATCTGCGTGTGGTGGTACAGCTGGTTCAGGACCACGTCCTCGATGGCGTCCCGCTTCAGCTCGAGGACGATCCGCATGCCCTCGCGGTCGCTCTCGTCCCGGAGGTCCGTGACCCCGTCGATCCGCTTGGACTTGACGAGGAGGGCGATGGACTCCACGAGAGCCGCCTTGTTGACCATGTACGGGATTTCCGTGATCACGATCCGGACCTTGTCGTGGCCCGCCTCCTCGAACTCGGCCCTCGCGCGGATCGAGATGAGGCCGCGCCCTTCGCGGTAGGCCGCGGTCACGCCGTCCATCCCGTACAGGATGCCGCCCGTCGGGAAGTCGGGTCCGCGGATGGGCCCCTTCTCGGGGTCGAACAGATCGTGGAGCTCCGCCGCGGGATGGTCGATGAGGACCGTGAGCGCGTCGATGACTTCGTTCAAGTTGTGGGGCGGCATGTTCGTCGCCATGCCGACCGCGATGCCGCTCGAGCCGTTCACCAGGAGGTTCGGAAACTTGGAGGGCAGGACGAGCGGTTCTTTGAGCGTGCCGTCGAAGTTGTCCATCCACTCGACCGTGTCCTTCTCGATGTCCTCGAGCATGGCCTCCGCGGTCTTCGCCAGGCGGCACTCCGTGTACCGCATCGCCGCGGGCTCGTCCTCCGAGCTCCCCCAGTTCCCCTGGCCGTCGATGAGCGGGTAGCGGAGGGAGAAGTCCTGGACCATCCGCGCGATTGTGTCGTAGATCGCGATGTCGCCGTGCGGATGGTACTTCCCGAGGATCTCGCCGACCACGCGCGCGGCCTTCTTGTACTGCCCGCCCGAGCTCATGCCCAGCTCGTTCATCCCGTGGAGGATGCGTCGCTGGACGGGCTTCAAGCCGTCTCGTGCGTCCGGGATCGCGCGGGAGACGATCACGGAGACCGCGTAGTCGATGTACGAGCGCTGCATCTCGTCCTCGATGGGCTGCGGGACGATCCGCCGCTGCGGCGGTTGCGTGACCTCCTCGTCCGGCATCCGTCACCCTAGATGTCCAGGTTCACGACTTCCTTCGCGTGGTCCTGGATGTACTGGCGCCGCGGCTCGACGGCCTCGCCCATGAGGATCGAGAAGAGCGCGTCCGCGGACGCGGCATCCTCGATCGTGACCTGTTTGAGCACGCGGCGCTCCGGGTCCATCGTGGTCTCCCAGAGCTCCTCGGCGTTCATCTCCCCGAGGCCTTTGAACCGCTGGTACGCGATGCCCTTGTCCCCGAGCTTCTTCCCGAGCTCCTCCCGCTCCCGCTCGGAGTACGCGTAGTACACGTCTTTGCCCTTCTTGATTTTGTACAGGGGCGGCTGGGAGATGTACACGTAGCCCGCGTCGAGCATGGGCCGCATGTAGCGGAAGAAGAGCGTGAGGAGGAGAGTCGTGATGTGCTGCCCGTCCACGTCGGCGTCGGCCGCGGTGATCAGGCGGTGGTAACGGACCTTGTTCACGTCGAAGTCGTCGCCGACCCCCGCACCGATCGCCTGGATGAGCGTCCGGATGCCTTCGTTCTTGAGCATCTGGTCGAGGCGGGCCTTCTCCACGTTCAGGATCTTGCCGCGGAGCGGGAGGACCGCCTGGAACTCGCGCCTCCGACCTTGCTTGCAGCTCCCTCCCGCGGAGTTGCCCTCGACGACGAACAACTCGGCCTTCGCGGGGTCGCGCTCCTGGCAGTCCGCGAGCTTCCCCGGGAGGTTGAAGCTGTCCAGGAGACCCTTCCGACGGGTGAGTTCCCGCGCCTTTCGCGCGGCATCGCGGGCCTGGGCCGCGAGCACGGCCTTCTGGATGCAGATCTCCGCGACCTTGGGGTTCTCCAGGAAGAACTCCGTGAGCTTCTCGTACATCCCCGATTCGACGATGCCCTTGACCTCGGAGTTCCCGAGCTTCATCTTGGTCTGGCCCTCGAACTGCGGGTCGGGGATCTTCACGTTCAGAATTGCCGTCAAGCCTTCGCGGACGTCGTCGCCCTCGAGGCTCTCGCCCTCCTTGAGGTACTTGTTCTCCTTGGCGTAGTTGATGAACGCGCGGGCGAGTCCGGTCTTGAAGCCGATCAGGTGGGTGCCGCCCTCCTTCGTGTCGATGTTGTTCACGAACGTGAAGATGGACTCGTTGTAGCCGTCGTGGTACTGCATGGCGACCTCGATCTGGATGCCGTCCGATTGCTTGGTCAGGTAAATCGGATCGGGGTGGAGCGGCGTCTTCGCGCGGTTGATCCACTTCACGTACTCCTTGATCCCGCCCTGGAACTGGAACACGTCGCCGCGCCCGTGCTCCTTGTCCACGATGATGATTTGCAGCCCCGCGTTCAGGAAAGCGAGCTCACGGAGGCGCGCCGCGAGCGTGTCGTAGTCGAACGCCAGGGTCTCGAAGATCTGGCTGTCGGGCTTGAACGTGATGATCGTGCCCGTGCCCTCGGCCGGACCCGTGACCTGGAGATCCTCCGCCTTTTGCCCGCGCGCGTACCGCATCCGGTACTCCTTGCCGTCGTGGTGGATGCGGACCTCGAACCACTCGCTCAGGCTGTTCACGACGGACAGGCCGACGCCGTGCAGGCCGCCGGAGACATGGTACATCTTGTGCTCGAACTTCGCGCCGCTGTGCATGCGCGACGTGACGAGCTCCACGCCCGGCACGCCGTACTTGGGATGGACGTCGACGGGGATGCCTCGGCCGTCGTCCGCGACGGTCACGCTGCCGTCGGGATTGAGGGTGACCTGAATGTTCTTGCAGAAGCCCGCCATGGCCTCGTCGATCGAGTTGTCGACGACCTCGTGGACGAGGTGGTGCAGGCCTCGTTCGTCCACGCTGCCGATGTACATCGCGGGCCGCTTGCGGACGGCCTGGAGGCCTTCGAGGACCTGGATCTGGTCCGCGCGATATTCGGATTCGGGTCTCGGTTCGGTGGCCTCTTCCGTCATCTAGTTCGGAACACTCCACGAGGTGGTACGGGACGCTCTCGGCAGCCCATCCCTTGCGACGTTTTGAGTATGCCGAGGCCGTTTATAAACCTGCTGGGGCTGTTTCTATGGAGAAAAACCGGGTTTCGCCAAGGGGTCGTTTTCGGTGTACCCGTTTATATAGAGTAGCACGGTCAAATGACCCCCCATGTTCTCATCCTTGATACCCCGTTGGAGAGCTTGCCGAGAGGGCCGTCCGCGGGGCCTCTACCGCCGCTTCCAACGCACCCCGTCGCGGGTGTCTTCCAGCACGATGCCGAGGTCCGCGAGTTGCTTGCGGATCCCGTCCGCGGTCGCGAAGTCCTTGCGTTTTCGGGCATCCTCACGACGCGCAATCATCGCGTCGAGTTGCTTCGCGTCGATGCCCGCGCCGCCGCCGCGTCCGCCGAACAGGCCGAGCACCTGGGCGAACCCGTCGAACGCGGCCTTCGCGTCCTCGAGCGCGCGCCGCCCCGCGCCCGCCTGGATCCCTCGGTTCAGCTCGCGCGCGTACTCGAAGATGGCGGCGATCGCCTCGCGGGTGTTGAAGTCGTCCGACATCGCCCGGTCGAACGCGGAGCGCACGCGCGCGGTCGCGGCCTCCAGCGCCGCGTCACCACGCCCGTTGTCCGGGGGGGACCGGAGGGCAGCCTCGAGGTTCCGCGTGGCCTCGAGGAGGCGTTCGTACGATCGTCCGGCTTCCTCGACGGCCTCAGGGCTGAAGTCGATGGGCGAGCGGTAGTGGGCATTCAGGAAGAAGAACCGGAGGACCATGGGGTCCCATCGGGCGACCGCGTCCTTGACCGCCCAGTAGTTCCCCAGGGACTTGTGCATCTCCTCGCCCTTGATCATGAGCATACCGCCGTGCATCCAGTAGCGCACGAACGGCGTGACCCCGGTGTAAGCTTCCGCCTGCGCGACCTCCGCCTCGTGGTGGGGGAACATGAGTTCCGTGGCCCCGCCATGGAGGTCGTACTGGGGTCCGAAGCGGCTGATCGTGATCGCGGTGTCCTCGATGTGCCACCCCGGCCGCCCCTTCCCCCAGGGGCTGTCCCACGCGGGCTCGCCGGGCTTCTGCGCCTTCCACAGGGCGAAGTCCGCGGGGTGGCGTTTCGTCTCGTCCACGGCGACGCGCGCTCCGGGTCGGAGTTCCTCGATCTTCTGGCCGCTGAGTTTGCCCCAGTCCGAGAACCGGGTCGTGTCGAAGTACACGCCCGTCTCCGTGGCGTACGCGAAGCCCTTGTCCACGAGGCCTCGGATCTGCTCCACGATCTGCGGGATGTGGTCCGTCGCATACGCGTACACGTCCACGGAGGTGCAGTTGAGCGCCCGCATGCCCTCTTGGTACTCCCCATAGTACTGGCGGACGATGTCCTTCCAATCCCGCCCCGTTTCCCGCATCTTGTCGATGATCCGGTCCTCGATGTCCGTCACGTTCTGCAGGTAGAAGACCGTGTACCCGCGGGCGCGCAGGTACCGGGCGACCATGTCGAACGTGATGTACGTCTTCGCGTGGCCGAGATGCGTCTGGTCCTGCGGGGTGATCCCGCAGACGAACATGGAGACCTGCCGGTCGTGGAGGGGCTCGAACGTCTCCTTGGAGCGGGTGAGCGTGTTGTAGATTCGGATGACCGGCGGTTCTCCGGGCATGGCGCGGCACCCAAGAGGGCAGCCGCTATTAAGGTTCCCGCCCGTCGAATGATTGCGGCAGGGCCGGCGTGCCGTCGAAGCGTCCCCAGAGCCAGAGGTAGAGGAACAGGCTCAGGCAGAACAGGCCGAACGAGAGGGCTCCCGCCCGGATGAACGACAGGGACGGGACGCCGGGGAGGAACGGGTCGGGTGGGTCGATCCCGTTGACCACGATCCGTGCGGCGATGTAGAGCCATGCCAGGAGGCTGCCCACGACCGTCGCGAGCACGAGCGCGCGGAGGGAGCGACGCGATCGAAGACCCTCGGACACCATCGGCCGGTCGTGACACGCCCCCTCTTCATAGTCTCTTGGCTTGCAGGCGACATCGAACGGGGTGCTCCGATCCGAGCTCGACCGCAGCCTCCGAGACTTGGCCCGATTCCGCGTCGCGGTCCGACGAGTCTTAAGTGAGCCCGCGTCCATCGGGGTCCCGTGGGCATCCCCGCGACGCCGGCCGGGAAGACGTTGGAGACGCTGCGCTCCGTGACGCGGCGCCGCCTGCTCTATGCGTCCTCCTTCCTGGCCCTGGGCGCGGTCCTGCTCGCGATGGCGCAGGTCTTCGTCCTGGCCTTCGTGCCCGTGGGCGTGACCACGGGCCTGCTCCTGGGCGCCCTCCTCCTGATCCTCGGCCTCGGCGCCGGGGCCCAAGCGGCGGTCGCGCTCAGCCGCGCGTTCCCCCTGAGCGAGTCCGCGCTATCCGCGCGGCTCGCGCTCCTCGCGTCCCTCCTCGTCGTCCTGCCCGTCTGCACGGCGGTCACCGTCCTGTACGTCCTCGTCGCGCTCCCCGAGTCCCCGGTCGTCGGGCCGACGAACCTGGTCTTGGTGCCCGCGATGCCGTTGTTCTGGGGACCGCCGTCTTCCGTTGCCGCGGTCGGGTTCGTGTACGCGGCGCGGGAGCTCGCGTCGGAGCGCATGGCCATCGCGGCCGCCATCGGGTGCGGCGTGATCGTCGGCATGACGCTCTCCGCCTCCGGGGGCGCCATCGTGGACCCCGTCGGCGCGGTCCGCAGCGCGCGTCTCCTCGGGGACCTGTTGCTCCTCGCCTTCGGTTTCGTCGTGGTCGCGTTCGCGTTCCAGATCGATGCGTGGGCGGCTCGCTCGCGGCACGCGCCGTGACGTGTTGACAGCGTCTTGTCAAAACGCTTATCCGTCGCAGCGCGGGATGCATCGGCCCGCCATGGCGGGATTCTCCCCTACCCCGCGTGTCCGTCGAACCCGTGCCGTCTGGCCGGGGCAACTGCACCGAGGCAGCGCGTGGCTCGCCGCGGGCTCCGTCTTCTACTGGCTCGCCTTCGCGTTCGGCGGCTGGACCCTCTGGATCAACGGCGTGGGCGTCCTCTACGTGGACCTGCTCCTCGCCTGGATCGGCGTGCTCATGAACGTCCTGGCCTGGCCGGACCTCTGGGACGGGCTCAAGGGGCTCGTGGCGTCCAAGCCCGGCAGCTCGGACGCGCTCGTCGCACGCCGGTCCTTCTACCTGGTCCTCGGGCTCGCCGCCCTCGCGGCCGGCATCCTCCCGCTCGAGTACCGCGCCGTCGGCCCCACGGGCACCTGGATCCTCGTCCTGTACATCACGGCCTTCCCCTACCTGGCGTGGCTCTTCGTGCCCACCCTCGCGCTGTACGGCATCGCGTTCGGCCGGGTGGGCAACCTGCTCGATGGCACGTCGAAGCGGCTGACCGACGCGGGCGCCATGGTCCTGTTCGCGGTCGCCGCGGCGACGACGGCCATCGTCCTCCACACCCCCGCCTCGACCGTGTTCGTGCAGTCCTGGAGCGTGGGCTTCGGCATCCTGCCGGCCGCGTCGTGCGCGGGCTACATCCTGATCGCGGTGGGCCTGACCCACCATGCGCTCCCCGAGCCGGCGCCGACCCGGGGATGGGCGCTCGCGAAGACCCCGAGGGCCAAGGAGCCCTGGGCCTAGCTCAGCACCCGCCCGAGGTCCTCGAGCAGGTCGTTGACGTCCTCGAGGCCCACGGAGAGCCGGACGAGCCCCTCCGTGATCCCCTGCTTGAGCCGCTGATCCTTGGGCACGCTCTGGTGGGTCATGGAGTCCGGATGTTCGATGAGAGACTCCACGCCGCCGAGGCTTTCGGCCAGGGTGAGGACCTGGACGCGCCGTAGCCGGTCAACCACGTGGGCCGCGTCCTTGAGCTCGAAGCTGAGCATGCCGCCGAAGCGCCGCATCTGCTTCGTCGCGATCCCATGGCCCGGGTCGTCGGGCAGCCCGGGGTAGTGGACTTGGGCCACCGCGGGATGGTCATGGAGGAACCTGGCGACCGCTTCGGCGTTGTCGCAGTGGCGCTCCATTCGGACCGGGAGGGTCTTGATCCCGCGCAGGACGAGCCAGACGTCGAACGCGCTCGGGACCGCGCCCAAGGCGTTCTGGGCGTACTTGAGCGTCTCGTGCAGGTCGTCGCGGTTCATCACGAGCGCCCCACCGAGGACGTCCGCGTGGCCGCCGAGGTACTTCGTCATGCTGTGCACGACGAGGTCCACACCGAGGTGGAGCGGGTTCTGGAGGGCGGGCGAGGCGAACGTGTTGTCGCACACGCTGATCGCCTCGTGGGCCTTCGCGATCACCGCGAGCTCGCGCAGGTCGACGACCTTCATGAGCGGGTTCGTGGGCGACTCCATCCAGAGCATCCGCGTCTCGGGGCGGAAGGCGTCCTCCACATCGACCAGGTCGCGGAGGTCCAGGAACGTGGTCGTGATCCCGTAGTTCGCCATGAACCGCGTGAAGATCCGATACACGCCGCCGTAGCAGTCGTCGGAGACGACCACGTGGTCGCCCTTCTTGAGGAGCGTCAGCGCGGTCGTGATCGCCCCCATGCCGCTGGAGAAGGCGAGGCCGTGCTTCGCGTCCTCCAGGGCCGCGACGCTCGTCTCGAGGGCGCTGCGGGTGGGGTTGATCCCGCGGGCGTAGTCGTACTCCCGCTGGTCCTTCTGGGAGTACGTCGAGGTCATGTAGATGGGCGGGGTCACCGCCCCGGTCCTCGGCTCGGGCTCCTGGCCCGCGTGGATGGCCTTCGTCGCGAAGCGCATGGGAACGCCGGGGCCGGACTCACGCGCCGTGCGTAAAAGGTTTGCTGAACCCTCAGGCCCGGCCGGCGAGGTACTGGATGATGTCGCTGCGAGTGATGATCCCCTCGGGCCGGTCCACGGCCCCGACGACCACGGCGGGATTTCCATGGAGGAGGAGCTTGTACACCGTGTCCAGATCCGCTCCCGGCTCGACGACGGGGAACGGCTTCTCCATGACCTTGGCCACGCGGTCGTCGTACATCTTGGGGTTCTCGAGGAGCGCCTTCATGAGGACCTCCTCCCGCAGGGAACCCACCATGATGCCCGTGTCCATCACGGGCAGCTGGGAGATCCCGTACTGGCTCATCACGTCGACCGCCTCGCGGACCTTCGCGGCCACGTCGATCGTGACCACGCCGGGAACCTGCCCGGCCTTCGCGTGGACGATGGCCATGAGCGGGGCGGTGGGCTCCTCGAGGTAGCCCTGCTCCTTGAGCCACTCCTCGTTGTGGGCCTTAGACAGGTACCGCAGCCCGCTGTCCGGCAGCAGGACGACGAGGACGTCGTCGGGCCCGAGCGTCTCCGCGATCCGCCGCGCACCCACCAGGGCCGCGCCCGCGGAGCTCCCCGCGAGGATGCCCTCCTCGCGGCTCAGCCTGCGGGTCATCAGGTACGCCTCCTTGTCGGAGACCTTCTCGATGGCGTCGATGTACTGGAACCAGGTCGTCTCGGGGATGAAGTCCTCCCCGATCCCCTCGATCTTGTAGGGATGACCTTTCATTCGTTGTTTCTTATAGAAATAGTCCTTGAGAATGGAGCCGAGCGGGTCGACGCCGATGACCTGGATCCCCGGGTTCTTCTCCTTGAGGAACTTGCCCACGCCGCTGATCGTGCCGCCGGTCCCCATGCCGCAGACAAAGTGCGTCACCCGGCCGTCCGTGTCCCGCCAGATTTCCGGACCCGTGGTCTCGTAGTGGGCCTGGGGATTCATCGGGTTCGCGTACTGGTTCGGCAACACGGAGTTCGGCGTCTCCTTGTGGATGCGCGCCGCGACGCTGTAGTAGGACTCCGGATGCTCGGGCGCGACGGCCGTCGGGGTGACGACGACGCGCGCGCCGAACGCCTTGAGGGCGTCGATCTTCTCGCGGCTCATCTTGTCCGGGATCGTG
>DASQGG010000208.1 GCA_035632695.1 Thermoplasmata archaeon | reverse complement strand
TCATCTGCATCAGGGTGCCGAGCTCGATGCCGTGGGGGTGCGGCGGGATTTCCTTGGTTTTCGGCGGTAACTCTTCCGTGGCCCGCTCGAACACAATGGGGTCCCCCTCAGGCGGTTTGTAGGTGATCCGCGCGTGCGGGTTCACGATGGCCGTGGCCTTCAGGTATTCAAGGATCGATTGCTTGCCGCCGACATATCGTCCCTTAAGAGGAATTTCCACTCGGGTACCATGGGCGCGCTCCCATACGACGCGGTCTTCGCGCACCTTCGAAGGGAGGTTCCTCTTCGTGTCCACAATGAGTTCGACATAGTAGGCCGTGTCTTCCTCCTCAATCTTGGACGTAACCTTGGTGGCCTTTCCTGTCGTCACCTGACCGTACATTACCGCACCGGAGATTCCGAGGCCTTGCTGGCCGCGACTGTTCTTGACGAAGAGGGGCCCATGGTCCCCCGCCACGAAGTTCTCGTCCATTCCATCGCCGGGAACGGACAAATCGTAGACCCATTCCGGCGTGATGACCGATTCGACGGATTCTACGCGTGCAAATGCCAGGTCGGTCGTGCCGAACCATTCTACCGCGGATGCGGCGGCCAGCACCTGCAGGGCGGTTTCCGTGGGCCGGTTAGACGCGTCGATATAGCCCTTCGCCCGGAGTGCGAAATCGAAGCGTCCCCGGCGCCGTGGCACGGGACGCCCCTCCAAACGGTCCAGGTAGTTCTGCGCGAATCGAAGGTTCGCTCCCACAAAGGCGCTAAGGCCACCCGCCCGGCTAGCAACCACGCGCGAGCGCTGGGTTCGGATCCCCGGCCCCGTCTGTCCGGTGGGAAACCTCCGATACTTATTCGATGACAACCGTCTCTTCAGGGGAAATTCCGGAAGCACGCGGAGATCCTCCCCAAACACGGAGACGCGGTGCCCCCGCTTTGGGCGGCGACCGAGGCTGCCTCCGTTGACTTCCTTTACGCTGGCCGCGACGCCTTCCATCCGCCAGAGGTACGCGAGTTCGTTGGCTAGGCGCGGACTGATCGTGGAGTAATCGAGTTGGTTGCCCGGATGAGCGTTGGAACCGTCCCCCGTAATCATGCCCACCATGAACGCGCGTCGAATGGCTCGGGGCGCGCGGAAGATGAATTCGGGGACATGCTTCGCAATCGCGCCAGACCCGCACCAACGGCGCAAGAGTAGACAGATGACATCGCTGTAGAACGAAATGCGGAGGCTGTTTTTTCGGGTCCACATCTTCGTGCGCACGTGGAACGTTTCTCGCAGGATCCGTTCGGCCCGCGCTGCAACATGTTCCTCATGGAGACCCAGCGTGAGAGCTCCTTGCCGTGCGCCAGCGTGGCCCTCGGCCACGTACAACCCGAGTAACCATGCAAGATCCTTCGAGAGGGTTGCCTCGGCAGGTACATCGAGCGGTCGGCCGGTCCCCGTCTGGTAGGTCCTCAACCTGGTCCCGAGGAGTTCGCTCTGCAAGCGGGTCGCGAGGACGAACCAGAGCGGCAGAAACTTCCGATTGCGGTAAGAGGCTCGGAAGTTCTCGACCGGGATTGCCACATTTCGGTAGACGTAGAAGTACTGGAGCTTCTTCGACCGCGGGTCAATCCGTTGGCGTATTTTCGGACTTGACTCGATCTCCGCCAGGATCCGGTCGGAGACACCGTACACGTACCAACGGTGACCCACCGCCAGGCCCTGTGGGATGTGCTCCATGAGGTTGAGGCTCAGGGCGCGAGAGTCCTCCGGAACCTCAGGGAGCGAGCGGGGCGTCAGGACGTAGTCCCCAGGACGCAATCGCCCGGCCTCCACATGATGGAGACCTTTCACGGCATCGAAGGAGAAGAGACTGTGGTTCGCGGTAACGCGCACCTGCCCACCATGGTCGAGGCCGATTCGGACTACGGGGTGCGCCGTGCGATGTCGTATGATGTGGGTGACAGGCTGCCATCGGACCCGCCCCGTGGTTCTGGAGAAACAAGGGGCTAGCATCCCCTCGGGGAGAGGGATGGCGCCCTCCTCGCCCTCCTCGAAGAACCGTTCGCCTAGGGTCCCGATTGGCGCGAGGGTGGCTCGCCCACTCCGGAGGAGGAAGACAGGTTCGG
Source organism: Thermoplasmata archaeon (assembly GCA_035632695.1). NCBI lineage: Archaea > Methanobacteriati > Thermoplasmatota > Thermoplasmata > Thermoplasmata archaeon. The sequence continues at coordinate 1,625 of DASQGG010000208.1, read as the reverse complement.
ACGGATGCAGGCTTTGCCTGCGGGAGTGGAACCGCGATCCGTAGAGCAGCCGTCCGAAGACATTCGGCACCTCGCGCTTCACGATGCCCGGACCGTTGTCTTCGATGATTACTAGGAACTCATCCTTGTCGACCTTGCGAACCTCCACGAAGATGTCTGGCAGAATATCCGCATCCGCGGCGGCATCCGCGCTGTTGTCCACGCCCTCCTTGACCACGGTCAGCAGGGCCTTCGTCGGCGAGTCGTAGCCGAGGATCTGTTTGTTCCGTTCGAAGAACTCGGAGACGCTGATCTCGCGCTGCTTCTTCGCCAGCTCTTCCGCTATCGAGGTCGCGGGCATAGAATCACGGTGCGTGGCAGGGAGTGCCCGTGGGCGTTCCCATCCCGGGTCGGCATACCGGGCATGCGTACATAAGGTTTAGGGGGCGAGCGTCGGCCCACACCATGAAGGAGCTCGGGAGGGATGGATGAAAGTGGCAAACCCCGTGACGACTAGTCCTCGAAGACCGCGCCGCACTTCGGGCACTTCGTGTCCGCATCCGTGACGTCCGCCCCGCAGTTCGTGCACGTAAAGGCGGCCACCTTCCGCGATTTCTCGCGCGTGGGAGCGGGGGGCTTCGCGGTCGCATCCTTGACCGCGACCTCGCCTTCCTTGGCGCCCTCCTTCTTGAGGTCGAGCTTCTCTCCGCGCGCCTGGATCATGCGCTCCCGGAGGCGCCGCGTACGAATCGTGTACCAGTACATGAACAGGATGACGAAGTAGAAGGAGGCCGGATAGATCATGAACTCGCCGATGGAGACGAGCCAGATCCCGTAGAAGTTGCTCCAGGGCGCGAGGACGGGGGCCAGGACCGGGGAGGAGAACGTCTGGTTGCCTCGGCCGTCGCTCGCGAAGAACTGGAACGCGTAGACGTTCGTGTCGAGGGGTCGCCAGGCGACGTACCACGTACCGTTCGTCGCATTGCGCGACGAGTCCTTGACCATGGGGATGGGCGAGAGCAGGTTGTCCGAGAGGCCCGCCAGCTCGGACATGTTCAGGTATACGCTCGCCCGCGAGAGGTTGGCGCCCGGGCCCTGTTTCAGGCGGACGTGGAAGGCGTACGTCGCGTTCGCCGAGGGCGCGTTGAAGGGGTCCACGGTGCCGTTCCAGAGGGTGATCGCGGGGAGGCGCGCCGCGGGCGTCGCGGGGTCGACCCCGCTGGACAGATTGGGCTTGCCCTGGCCCACGACCGCCTGGGTCTGGAGCGCCGCGATGAGGATCAGCGCGATGACCAGGACGGGGACGATGTACAGGGCGAGGCGTTTCATCCTCCGTTCGCCGAGCCAGTACGGGATCACGAAGACGGTCACGGGGGGCAGGATGATCCCGAGGCACACCCCGATGCCGCCGATCGTGGTGAACTGGAAGAGCCCGACCGCGACGAGCCCGAGGACGATCACAAGGAGGACGTTGAACCACTCCGTCTTGCGGAATGCCTCCAGTTTCTTCAGGATCGCAGGGGCGGAAAGGTCCACCGAACGCGAGCGATGCGGCCTTTTCGATAAATAGTTATGCGCAGAGCTTCCCGCAATCCTTTCGCTCTCAGGAGTCGCGGCCTAAGATTCTTATGTGTCTAGCAACCCCC
>DASQGG010000207.1 GCA_035632695.1 Thermoplasmata archaeon | reverse complement strand
AGTCCCGTCCGTAGACATCGATCATGGCCTTCAGGGATCGCGCGCAATCCAGCGTGTTCTTCGTCATCTCCTTGAACGAACTCCAGACTTCGGGTGGGATCGTCACGCCCGTCTCCTGGAGCAGGTCGACGTTCTTGCCGCTCACCTTGAGCCAGTCCGCGATCAGGTCGACGGAGGACACGAGGCGCATCATGTCTTCTCGGTCCTTCCCGGGCAACTCGCCCCGGCTGAGCTCCTCGACGAGGTTGATCTCCGCGTTGTCCGCGGCCTTCTCGTTCATCAGGAGCCGTTTGAACGCCGCGGCGAGTTCGTCCTGCCGACCGCGGACCGCGGCGTCGAGGACGTTGTCAAGCTCCTCGGCCGCGTCCACCACCTCGGTCACGTGCTCCCGCACCATTCCGAGGGCGCGGGACTCGCGCCGGTTCCGGAACCACTCGAGCTGGGGTTTCTCACTCAAGTTTCAACGCCTCCTGGAGACCCTCGTACGGTCGGGGGTAGACCAGGATGTTCGCCTCGTGGAACGAGACGAGAACATCCCGGGCGGTATTAAGACTTTGAGAGATGGGCACGTCCACGGACACCGTGTCGTAGGTGGAGAGCTTGACGTGGAGGCGCTGCGTTGCGCCGAGGAACAGCCGGCTCTCGATGCGGCCCGGGATGACGTTGCCGAATCCCTCCTTCGTGATCGTGAGCCACTCGGGGCGCGCAGCGAGCACGACGGGATCGCCCTCCAGAAGCCCTTGGGCGGGCACGCGCAGGATGTACCCGCTCCGAAACTCCACGAACGCCCAGTCCGCCCGGATCCGCCGGACCGCACCCTCGAGGAAGTTGCTCTCCCCCACGAAGTTCGCGGTGAAGACGCTGCCCGGGTGGTCATAGAGCCGCTCGGGAGGCCCGGACTCGACGATCCGCCCCTTCCGCATGACGACGACGCGGTCCGCGACGGACATCGCCTCCTCTTGGTCGTGGGTCACGTGGACCGCCGTGAGGCCGAGGTCCTTCACGACGCGGCGGAGCGCGTACCGGAGGTCCAGGCGGACGCGAGCATCGAGTCCGGAAAGGGGCTCATCGAGGATCAAGACCTTCGCGCGGTTCGCGAGCGCCCGGGCGAGGGCGACTTTCTGTTGGGAGCCGGTGCTCAGTTCCGACGGGAACAGGCGCCGATCCTCGAGCATCTCTACGAGCTCGAGGGCCTCCCGGCCGACGTGGTCCACGTCGTCCTTCGGGCGGTCGTGGACCCACGGACCGTACGTCGCGTTGTGCCACACATTCATGTGAGGGAACAGGACGATGTTCTGGAACACGTAACCGAGGTCCCGGTCCTCGACGGGCAAGGAAGTGACGTCTCGTCCGTCCACGAGAATCCGGCCCTCGGTGGGCGGCCAGATTCCCGAGAGAACCTTGATCAAGGTCGTCTTCCCGCAGCCGCTCGGCCCCAGGATCGCGACGTACTCTCCGTCCTCGATTGTGAGGCTCGTTCGGTCGAGGGCCGTGATGCGGCCGAAGCGCTTCGCGACGTCGACCGCCTCGATTCGCGGCACCTCACTCGACCTCCAGCGCCGCGGCGACCCCGCCCTTAGGGACCGGGAACAAGAGGATGTGTTCCGCGGGCAGCGTCACGAAGACAGGGTCGCCCTCCTTGGCCCATCGAGCGTTCGCGGTGAGGGGCTTCGCTTTCAGGACGCCCATCGGGGGCACGTCG
>DASQGG010000206.1 GCA_035632695.1 Thermoplasmata archaeon | reverse complement strand
GGGCGGGGGCGAACGATCAGGAAGAGCTCCAGGCTGCCGTAGACGATGGCCGCAAGGAAGAGGAAGATGACGACCGCGAAGACCGTCGCGGCCGTGGGGAGGCCCCCGATGGTCATGATGGAGGCGATGGCGATGAGCAGGAACCCGAAGGTGAACGCCCCGAGGAACCGCTTCACGCGGTCCGCCATGATGAAGAGCCTCGCCCGCCGGACGTCCCGGTTCATCCGGGTGAAGGCCACGTAGGTCAGCAGGAGAAGGGCACCCGTCACCGCGAGGCTGCCCTCAACCGCGATCTCGAAACCCAAGGCCGCCAGGTCCATCGCATTCCCTCTCCGGGACTGCACGTTCATCGGGAGCCACGGGATATGAAAGTAGTGCCCCAATTCTCAGTTCCGATTTAGGGCGAAGAAAAGGGCAAACCGGATAAGGCAAGGACTACGGGAGCATCTTCTCGCGCCGGATCAGCCGGGGTGTCGCCGCGAGCAGCCCCAAGGAGACGGCCGCGACGACGGCCGAGATGATCAGCTCGACGACGACCGCGAGAGAGCCCGTCGCGAGCGGCGCCAACATCGCGCCTACGAGTACGAACGCGCCGATCGCGATGCCGAGAGGCTGGTTCATCCCCATGGGCTGCCGCTGCAGCGAGGTGAAGGCGGACATGAGGACGGTCACCAAGGCCACCACCGCCGGGCCCAGGGCAAGAGAGCAGACGACCACGGTCGCGGCCAGCGCGACGCCGCGTCCGAGGAGCAACGCAACAAGCCCGGAGGTCACACCGCCCACGACGATCGCGGGCAGCCCGAGGATCAGGGAGGCAGCCAGGTACGCGCGGAACACGTCCCGCTGGTCGAACCCCATGGACAGCAGGTATTCCAGCGTCCCGTTGTCCTTGTCGTGGACGAAGAGCAGGGACACGGGCGCCGCCGCCATGAGCCCCGCGATGCTCACGAGGGCCACGGGGATCAGGGACAGGTACGCCTGGACATCCACGGGAGAGCCCGCGGTGTTCAGATTGTTCGGGACAAGACCACTCACGACGGACAGGATGATCCCCAGGAGGGCCAGGAAGAAGGACGCGCCCACGTACAGGATGCCCAGGCGCATCGCGCGCTTCGCGATCGTCACGTTGAAGGACATCACGATCCCTCCGTGAACAACGACTCGAGCGGGTTGTCCAGCTCTTTGACCTCTGTGACGACGATGCCCGCGTTGACGAGTTTCTTGACGATCTCCCCGACCTCCTCCGGAGAGGTCACCGTCCGCACGAAGTAGCCGTTCTCGAGTTTTGCGTCAACCACGGCGGACACGTCGCCGCGTGCCTTGATCCCCACGCGGTACGAGGCGGGTCGCAGGTTCTCGATGCGGTCGAAGAAGCGCAGCGAGCCCTCCTTGATCAAGACGAGGTACCGGCCGATCTCCTTGGCCTCGAACAGGTTGTGGGAGGAGTACAGGACGATCTTGCGCTTGCTGAACTCGAGGAGGAGGTCGCGGACCTCTTTGGCCATCGCCGGATCGAGGTTGCTCGTGGGCTCGTCGAGGAGGTACAGGTCGCGGTCGTTCAGGAGCGTCTTCGCGATGGACACGCGCTTCTTCTGTCCCTGGGAGAGCTTGGTCACCTTGATCTCCGCGAGGGGGCCCAGCTGCAGGGTGTCCATGACCCGAGCGATGTCGCCGCCCTCGATGGACGCGTAGAAGCCGAGCGCGTCCCTGACCGTCATCTCTTCCGGGAGCGCGTTCAGGTGGGAGAGGTAGCTCATCCGCTTCCGCGTTTCCCGGGAGGCGAACACATTCTGACCGTCGAAGGACACGGTGCCGCGGTGCGGCTCCAGGATGCCCGCGATGGTCCGGAGCAGGGTGGTCTTCCCCGCGCCGTTGGGCCCCAGGACCACGTAGATGGACGGCTCCGTGACGGCGAGGTTGATCCCCCGCAACACGTCCATGCCGTTGTAGCCCGAGTCCACGTCGGTCAATGTCAGGGATGGCATGACTCACACCTCCCAGCCCGCTCGCGGAGACGCCCGCTGGCGGTCAAATACCCTTGGACGGGAATCCCCGGGCACAACGGTCTCGACGACGGTCAACGGGGAGGCGTTGCGTGGCCAATCCGGCGCACCGATCCCGATGGCGTGAGCCAGCCGCTCATGGCGATCCGGCCGGACAGGAGTCCTGTGGGGACATGCCGGGATCCCGCCACCGCAGGGAGAAACGTTCCCTGTCCGGATGGGCCGCCGCGCCAGCGCGGCTGCGGAGATCGGAGCTCGCTACGCTGGGGACGCGGAGAGTGTGACGACCTGCGTCTTCGCAAGGAAGAGTCGGTGGCGGAAGGCGAGGAGGAGCAGGAGAATGAGCACGGGCGGGACCACGCCACCGGCCGCGGAGGGCTGGACGACGAACGTGGATACCGCATCGAAGACGATCGCGTGCGCGTTGACCCCGGCGGTTTGCCCCGCCGAGCGCGATTTCGCTCTTCCGAACCCACTTTTCGACACGAGCGCCGGGATTAGGAACCTTGGGCTCGAAGGACATTCGATAACCGCTACTCAACGTTGATAAAGCGACTCGATGGTCGAGGCACGATGTCCGTGGGGGAGCGGACTCGACTCACGTTGCGTGCGTTCCCAGCGATCGCGCTTGGACTCCTCGCCGGAGTCAAGCTCCTCGCCACCGGTTCCCCAGGTCTCGGTGCGGGCGTCCACCTCGGTATCCTGGCGGCCGCGACACCATCGGCCTGGGACGCATCGACGGCTGCCGCCTCAGACGTCCCGTTGTCCCTCGTGGCCGTGGGCTCGGGGCTTCTCGTGGCCATCGCGTTCACCGCCGGCTACTTCGTCCTCCCGCGCGGGGGCGTGGACGAGGTCTTCCTCGTGCACGACAGCGGCCTCCTCCTAGTCCACTTCTCGAAGACCCTAAAGCCCGAGAAGGATCGCGACGTCCTGGTCGGCATGCTCACCGCGGTCCAGTCCTTCGTGAAGGACGCGTTCTCCAAGGCCTCCGCGACGAACCTCAAGGAGATGGACTTCGGGGACCGCAGGCTCCTGATCTGCAAGGGCGCGTACGGCTACCTGGCCGTCCTGATCCAGGGACGCACCCCGCTCGGCATGGCGCGGCGCATGCGGCTCGCCCTCGCCGAAGTCGAGGCGAAGTATCGCGCGGCGATCGCGAGCTGGGACGGCAGCTCGGATGCGCTCTCGGGCGCGGACGACCTGCTCATCGCGGGGCTGCTCACGGGATGGCTCAAGCGGTTCCAGAAGACCGTGGTCGCCATGCTTCGCTGGACGCGGACGAGGCTCGCAGCGCGGCAACGTCCCGCACCTCCGGCCGCGAAGCCCGCGGCGGCCCGAGGCATCCAGGTCGATCCCCGGGAGACCGCACGCGCCCTCCTGCGACGGCCCGAGCTCCAGAGCTTCCGGCCCGAGTACCGGGACATGATGGCCACGGCCCTCCAGCAGATCGAGGAGGGACGCTTCAGCCTCACGGGCCTCGCGAACATCTACATGGTCATGGCCCTGCAAAAGAATCCGCGGCCCAACGTCGTGGGGTGGTGGAACCTCGTCCTTCGGACCGTACGAGACGTCCTGTGGACCTGGCCGTGGACGCCGCGGAGCCAGTCCTGGGTCCTCGACGAGTCCGCGATGCCCGTCCTGCCTCCCGACGCGAACCCGTCCCCGATCAAGGCGCCCGTCAAAATCACCGCGGAACCTTCCCTGGCGCCACCGCTTTCCGCCGTGGCGGCCGCCCGTCGCGCGGCAAATGCGGAGCCCGCGGATTCCGCGTGACGCCCCGCGGTCCTCGAGCATTATCATCGAGACGATGATAAGACGCCAAGGCTTTTGTAGCGCGCTGCCTCATGGCGGACCATGCGCGAGGAGGAAGCGGCGAGGGCGTTCGAGACCCTCGGCCTCACCGGGAAGGAGTCGCGGGCCTATCTGGCCCTGCTGCGAAACGGCGTGTCGACCGCCCAGCAGGTGAGCGCGCTCCTGTCCGTCCAGTATCCCGCGGTGTACCGCATCCTCCAGTCCCTTCAGGCCAAGGGATGGATCGAGGTCTCCCAGGAGCGCCCGAACCGCTACCGGGCCCGCGCCCCGCGGATCGTCGCCGAGGAGTCGCGGCAGGCGCGCACGGACGACCTCTCCGCCGCCTCCGAGCTTGTCGCATCCCTGCACGAGACGGTCGTACCGCGGACGCGCGAGACGGACGGGGACCTCTGGATCTACAAGGGGGCGGAGGGCATCGGCCGCAAGCTGCGGGAAATCGTCCTCTCGAGCACGACCCAGATCCTCTGCGTCTCTCCCTTTCCCGTGGCCCCGGAGGTCCTGCGACTCGTCTTCGACGCCCTGAGCCGCTCGCGGCGCGTGGTCCGGGTCGTGCTGAACGAGGGAAACAAGAAGGACCTCCCGGAGCTCGGCGCACTCCTCGGTCGGAATGTGCGCGTCGCCTTCCGCTTCCCCGGCCGGCCGCTGCCGCGGACCCGGCTCGCCCACAGCTATGTCTTCCCGAGCGACCAGGAGGTCTTCATCCTGAACTCGTTCTACCGCGACGGCGAGCTCGTGGGGGACAAGCTCCAGGGCCTCTGGGTCGGAGACATGGACTTCGTCCGCATTCAGCTCGAGGCCATGCTCGAACACGTGGGGGATGAAGAAATCCGGCAGACCGCGACCCCTCCGGTGCGTTGAAGCAGGAGCTGAGGGCAAGGATGACTCCGGCGTCCTTGCGCGAGTTATTTCTACCCTCGGGGGCATGTGCAGCGTCGTCGGAGGGTGCCATGCCACACGCCCTCGATGTGGACGACCGTGCCCCGGTCCGACGGCTCGGGCCGCGGTCTCCGTCGATCCCGGCTCTCGCCCTCGCAGTCACCCTGGCGTTGGTCGCGGCAGCGCTCCTTGCGAGCTCGGGCCCATCACCGCCCACTGTTCCTCTGAGCAGCACGTCAGCGGCGCAGGTACCGCGGGCCAGCGGGGCTTCGAACACCTGGACGAAACTGAGCCCGCTCACGGCACCGTCGCCGCGGCAGGACCCCCTGCTCGCCTTCGACTCTCGCTCGGGCCGGGTCATTCTGTTCGGGGGATGGAGCACGTCGCCCATTGGCACCGTCTTCAACGACACGTGGTCCTACGATCCAGCAGCAAACCAGTGGACGAACCGCACTCCCTCGACGCACCCGACGATCGGGTGCAGCGTGTGCTTCGCAACCGCGGCGATGGTCTACGATTCCCGAGCGAACCGCGTGATCCTCTTCGGCGCGAGTTCCAATCCTGGCGGACAGCCCAAACCGACCTGGGCCTACGACCCCGACGCGAACACGTGGACCCCGATGCACCCGACCTCGACTCCGTTGGCCGGCCACGACTTCGGTATCGTGTACGACGTCGCGGCCGACCGAGTCCTCCTCTTCGGCGGCGGGGAGATCGCGCCGGACATGTTCGACGTCGGCAACAACGAGACCTGGTCCTACGACTACGCGAACGACGCATGGACCCGCCTTGCGCCCGCCGCGTCGCCGCCGAGCCGATTCGGCGGCTCGATGGCCTACGACCTGAAGGCGGACCGCACCTTCCTCTTCGGAGGCTGCACGAACGGCGACCGGCTCTGGCCCTCCTGCGCGGAGGCCAACGACACGTGGTCCTACGATTACGGAGCGAACACGTGGACGAATCGAAGTGCCGCCGCTAGCCCGCCGCCGGCGGTTGCGCTTCCCATGGTCTACGACAGCCTCGCGGACCGCCTCATCCTGTTCGGCCAGGGTTGGGCAACAGGGAATCAGACGTGGTCGTACAATGTGACCACCAATCTCTGGACCGCCCAGCATCCCACCGTAAGTCCGCCGGTCCGGAGCTATCCGGGCATGACCTACGACTCGGTCCGCACCCAGACCATCCTGTTCGGCGGCGGCGGGCCTACGTTCCTGAACGACACGTGGACCTACGCGTCCCTCGGGATCTCGGGGGGCGGCAGGCCCACCCATCCGTCGGAAATCCCGGTGGTCGCTTGGATCGGGATCGGCGTGGTCGTGGTCGCGGCCGTTGCGTTCACCGCCGTGGCCCTCTGGAGCGTGCGGCGAAACCGCGGGGGTCCGCCCCGCGGATCCCCGTAGCGACGCCACGATCCGACGTGGCATCCGCCTCTGGGAGACGAGCCGCGGAACCCGGGAACGGATGGCCAGAAAGCGGCATCCATATAGCCCTTCCTGCCGGGCCTTTGTCCATTCCGAACAGCCACTGACAAGACTTGAAATAGGGGCGGATGCCAAGGATTCGACGCCCTACCAGGGGACGGGATCCTTGGTGGTCTTCACCGCGTCCTCCAGCTCATTGGGCCCCATCGATGGGCTCTGTGTCAGTGCGAACCAGAAAAAGGGAGGTGAGAAGCTGCCCGGTGTGCTCCAGTTTGAACTGTTCCGGCGCCACCAGGTGCTTCCGTCCGAATACCCGAACCGGATCTTCGATCCGGAACGTCGGGGCTTCGGACTGGAGCGCCGCTCGATCAAGGAGTCGTGATGCTTCCTTGATACGAGCCCGTCGTCCCAGTGCGTGGCGATCCTTGAACCCGTCTCCCTTTTCTTTCCGACCTTCCTTCTTCGCTTCAAACCGCGTGAGCGAGACCACCATCTCGAACGCGCCTCGCGGAACGCGTAGCGCGGGGTTCCCCGGAAACCTCTTTCCGTCGAAACAGGCATGACGAGGACGTGTCCCAAAGACCGCGGTTCCGGGAGCGACTGCGTGCTGCTCTCGTCGTGACTGGGATCACTCTGGGGATCCTCGTCCTGTTCTTCCTGCAGTTCGCCCTTCCCTATTGGCTGGGACCGCTCGGCCTCGCCGTCGCGGTCTTCGTCGACGCGGCCATCTACGGGGAGCTGCGCCACCGTCATAACAAGCGCAGGCGTGCGCGCATGGGCATCCGAGACCTGGGCGGTCCCGCAGATCTCCACGCGGCCTTCCATGACAGGCGCCCCCCCAAGGATGAGTATGTCGTGACGGTCGCCTTTCTGGTGTTCGTCGTCGGGATCTCGATGGAAGGGGTCGCCCTCCAGGCCAATTCCTGGTCGGCCACGTACATCATCCTCAATGAGGTTGGGTCCGCGTTGATGCTCATCGCGAGCCTAATCTGGTGGCCCTACTCCTGGAGATTCTACGATTGGAGGTCGGAGTCGGAGAAGTACGACACGACGGAGGATCACTGAGTCTCGTCAGCGCGTTTTTGCGACCTGGGCTTCGAGACGCTGAAGGAGATCAGCATCCTCCTGAGCCATCATCCGATTGATCGTCCCGGTCATGAGCCGCATCATGCCGCGGCCCTTCATCTGGGCGGTGTAGCGGACGTTGGTCCCCGGCCCCGTGGCGGTCAGGTGGAACAGGAGGTCGCCCTCCATGGCGTCCGATTCCACCCGCAGACCGAGGGTCGAGGCGCGGTCGCAGGCCACGACGCGGATCGTGGACACCATGGTCCGCTTGCCCGCCCGCCGCGTCTCCCGCCACGACGTGCCGACGCCGAACGGGCGGTCGTCGAGGCGCTCCACCTTCTGGACCGCGGGCATCCACTGCGGGGCTTGGTTTGGATCCGTGAGCACCGAGAAGACCTCCTCGGGGGTGGCAGGCAGGTCGGCCTTGAGCTCGAGCGCCATGGCCGTCCGCACACGGGGGCCGGCTATAAGCGTTCCCCCGAGGTCCCGCAGGACCGAACCCCCGCCGGTCCGAGACCGTTCGCGGCCCTTCCCTCACCCGGGAGTCCTTACACCTCTTACCTAGGCATGAAGCCGGTTCGACCACTACCCACCCTGAGCGGCAGGGTGTGCCATGGCGGTCCTGGGTCTCCGGTTCCTCGACAAGGCGGAAGAAGACGTCGTCCACGCGGCGAGCTTGGAGTGCCTCGAGACGGTCGGGCTCTTGGTTCACAGTGGCCGCACGCGGCACATGCTCGAGGCCGCCGGCGCGCTCCCGGGAGACCGCAAGGAGCTCGTGACCTTCCCCGAGTCCATGGTCCTGGACGCGGTCCACACGGCGCCCAAGTGCTTCGTGCTCGGGGCGCGGGATTCGCGGCACGATCTCCACGTTCCGGTCACGGGCGCACCCTACGTCTCGACGGGCGGCGTCACCCTGTCCATCATGGACCCGGAGTCGGGCGTGCCCCGACTCGCCACGACAAAGGACCTCGCGGACATCGCACGACTTGCGGATGCCCTGGATCCCATCGATGCGGTCTGGCCCCTCGTGACCACGTCGGACGTCCCGGCCCATGCGCAGTTCGCGAACGAGCTCTGGGTGTGCCTGAACCACACGACGAAGCACGTCCTCGGCTCCGCGGGCTCGGGGACGCTCGGCGTGGCCGACGCAAAGCTGCAGATCGAGCTCGGGGCGCTCGCTACAGGAGGGACCGAGGAACTGAGAAAGCATCCGCTCTTCTCCGTCCTGAGCTGTCCGATCGCTCCCCTGTCCTTCGAGACCGGCGCGGTCGAGGCCCAGGTCGATTACGCGCGCGCCGGAATCCCGGTCATCGGGATGTCCATGGCCATGGGCGGGATGACCGCACCGGTCACCCTCGCCGGGACGATCGTCACGTTGAACGCGGAGGCGCTCGCGAGCCTGGTCATCACGCAGACGGCGGCGCCCGGCGCGCCCCACATCTACTGCTCCGAGGCGACCATGGCGGACATGGCGAGCGGCTACATCGGGTACCGCGGACCCGAGGCCCCCATGATCTTCGCGGCCGCGGCCCAGATGGCCCGGCGCTACGGCCTGCCCAAGATGACGGGCATCCTGGGAGTCGACGCGCCGAAACCGGGCGTGGGGGTGCCGTTCGGCGAGCTGGCCACCCTCATGCTCACGGCCATGTCCGGGACGGACCTCTGCTCCGGAATCGGCGGCCTCGACCTCGATGCGGGCTGCTCCCTGGAGCAGATGGTCATCGATGCGGTCCAGTGGGAGGACTACCGCGCGTTCCTTCGGAATTTCGCCGTGGACGAGAAGACCGCGGCCCTCGACGTGATCCGCGAAGTAGGGCCCGGTGGTTCGTTCCTGAATCAGGCGCACACGGCCAAGAACTTCCGGAGCCAGCTGTACTTCCGAAGCAAGAAGGCGGCCGTATACGGAGCGACCATGTCGGACCGTATGGTCCCCGATGCGCGGGACGTCGTCCGGAAGACGCTGCGGGAGCATTCCGTCGAGCCCCTGGACCGCGACGTCCGACGCAGGGGTGACGAGATGCTGAAGGAGTACGCCCGGACTCCCACGCCCACTCTGTAGGCCCGAGGGCGGCAGACGTCAGGCGCGGAGCTTCGCGTCGTGCACGCCCGCCTTGATCGCCTGGGCCATCTCCTTCGCGGGCTTGCCCTCCACGGTCACTCCCATGGATACGCACGTGCCGACAACCTCGAGGACGCGGGACTTCAGCTCCTTCCCCTGCATCACGTCCGCCTTCATCTTGGCGATCTTGACCGCCTGCGGCAGCGTGAGGTTGCCGACGCGGGTCTTGCCTGCGTCGCCGGAGCCCTTCTCGATCCCCAGCTCCTTGATGATGAGCGCGGACGTCGGCGGGGTGCCGACCGTGATCGTGTACGCCTTCGTCTTCGGGTCGACGACCAGGGTGACGGGGACCTTCATCCCCTCGAACGCCTTCGTCTTGTCGTTGATCGCCTTGATGATCTCGACGATGTTCACGCCGAGGGGACCGAGGGCGGGGCCTAGGGGTGCGCCGGGCGTGGCCTTGCCTCCGTCGACGAGTACGTCGAGTTTCTCGGCCATGACACGGACCTCAGTGGGCTGGCCTGACCGAGCCGCCTGACATAAACGTTTCGCCCCGCGGTGGGCGTGGGGCAAGGGTTAACCCGACGGAGACCATCGCGGCGCGTGTGGTCCGGATCGATCCGCGGACGGGCATCCTGTTCGGCTGGGCTGCCGTCGTGGTCTGGGTCGTCCTCTACCTGATCGCGGCGCTCTCGACTCCGGGCTATTCGATCACGGCCGAACGCCTCAGCGACCTCGGCAACCCAAGCGCTCCCGCTCCGTGGGCGTTCAACTCCGCGTGCATCCTCGCGGGCCTCTTCTTCCTCCCCTTCGCCGAGACCGTGGGTACGGGCCTGAGCAAGTGGATGCGGCGGGTCGGGACCATTCTGCTGAGCGCCGCAGCGGTCTTCTTGATTCTCCTGGGGGTGTTCCACGAGGGTTCGCCCTACAACCTCCACTTCCTCTTCTCCGCGCTCTTCTTCATCCTCCTCATGATGGCCATCAGCCACTACGCGGTCGCGATGTGGCGGAGCCCGCGGTACGGGAAGATGTCCGGGATCCTGTCGGTCCTCGCGAGCGGGTTCGCCCTTCTGTTCATCGTGGCCGCCCTCGTCGAGAGCCTCGCGACGCCGCCCATCCCGGAGAGCGCTCTCTCGAACGCCCTCGAGCACCTCACGGTCTTCGCGGGGCTCGCCTGGGCCGCGTGGAACGCTTGGCGAATCTTTCGATTCGCGAGGGCGTGACCGCCCCGTGTTTCCTCAGGCGGCCTCAAAGACGGGCTTGATGCGCTCGATGGCCCAGTCGATGTCCGCCTTCGTGATCACGAGGGGCGGCGCGAAGCGGACGGTCTTCTCGTGCGTGTCCTTCGCGAGGACGCCCTTCGCCATGAGCTTCTCGCAGATCGGCCGGACGGTCTCGTCCTTGCCCAGGTGGAACTCCACGCCGATCAGGAGGCCTTTCTGGCGGATCTCCCTGATCTTCGGGTTCCGGATCTCCTCGAGGCGTTTGCGGAAGTAGGCACCCATCTTCTCCGCGTTCTCCGAGAGCTTCTCCTCGACGAGGACGTCGATTGCGGCCTCGCCAATCGCGGCGGCCAGCGGATTGCCACCGAACGTGCTCCCATGGCTGCCCGGTGTGAAGACGTCCATGATGTCCTTGCGCGCCAGGGACGCAGACACGGGATAGAGGCCGCCGCCAAGGGCCTTGCCCACGCAGAGCACGTCGGGCTTGATACCCTCGTGCATGAACGCGAACATCTTGCCCGTGCGGGCCCACCCGGTCTGGATCTCGTCCAGGATGAGGAGGATCTTGTGCTCGTCACAGATGCGTCGCAGCTCCTTGAGGTAGCCGGGCGAGGGGATGTTGATGCCCGCCTCGCCTTGGATCGGCTCCACGAGAATCCCGATCGTCTTCGGAGTGACTGCCCTCTGGACGGCGCGGACATCGTTGTACGGGACCGTGACGAAGCCGGGCGTGAACGGCCCGAAGCCCCGCCTCGAGTCAGGGTCGCTCGAAAAGCTGATGATCGTCGTCGTGCGCCCATGGAAGTTGTTCTCCATGACGATGATCTCGCCCTCGTCCTCGGGGATGCCCTTGGTTTCGTGCATGAAGCGCCGGGCGACCTTGATCGACGTCTCGACCGCCTCGGCGCCCGTGTTCATCGGCAGGGCGACGTCCATCCCCGCAACCTCGCAGAGCTTCTTCAGGAACGGCCCCATCCAGTCGTTGCAGAAGGCCCGCGACGTCAGCGTGACCTTGTCCATCTGGTCCTTCGCGGCCTTCACGATTCGCGGGTGCAGGTGGCCCTGGTTGATCGCCGAGTACGAGCTCAGCATGTCGATGTACTTCTTGCCCTCGACGTCCCACACCCAGACGCCCTTCGCCTTCGAGATGACGACGGGGAGCGGGTGGTAGTTGTGAGCGCCATACGTCTCGTCCAGTCCGATGTAGTACTTCGCGTCCATGAACGTCACCGAGTCTGTTGCAAAGCCATACCGCGCTGGGACGTAAGCATTATGTCCATTCCACCCCGTCCGAAT
>DASQGG010000205.1 GCA_035632695.1 Thermoplasmata archaeon | reverse complement strand
CATGAAGAAGGAAAGGCCAAGCATCAAACCGGGCCCGTAGAACGCATAGGGACCGCCCCACAGGAACGGCTCGACGATCGCAAGGGTGACCATGGGCACGAGCACGGTCCACCACCGGCCGAGGACGGAGCCCGCGAGCATGCTGACCACGAAGATGGTCTCGAAGTTCGCGAAGTACCGGAGGAAGACGAGCTTGCCGAGGACGCCCAGGCCGATGAGGAGGACGCCGAAGGTGCACGTCTTGAGGTCTCCCAGCCCACGGCCGATCACGCCCCGGAGCCCTCCGCCCACCTCACGCACCCCCCTGGTCGGCGCCGTACCGCCAGGTTACGTTGACCCCGTTGGACAGCGGGTACAGGTTCGCCCCGCGGTCTCCGTACGCCGTGCCCACCCAGTACTGCCAACCTGAGCTGCTCGGTCCGCTCCCCGTGCCGTTGATCGAGATCACGAACACGCCGGGCGGCGACTGGTAGTACTGGTAGACCACGGGGAACCGCAGGACGCGGGCCGCCTCCATCAGGAGCCCGAACGCCGTGTTGTTCGTCGTGGTCACGGGACCGTAGCGGACCCTCCACGTGCCGCTGTCCACGAGGAGGCTCACGCCGCTCACCCGGCCGGGCGGCACCGGCGGCGCCTGGCTGGCCTGCGCCCAGCCGTAGAGGCCCGCGATGGCGACCCCGAGGACGATCAGGAAGATGAGCGCCTGGGTGCGCTCGGAAAGCCTACGGGGCATGGCGCCGCCTCCGCACGATCCAGAGGGTGAGGACCAGGGCCACGACGACCACCAGGACGGCGAACGTGATCGGCACCCAAGGGAGTCCGGATGGTGCCACCGGGGCGGCTTCCTGGAAGGCGTACAGGTGCCCGTTGTCGCTGGGGGCGAGGAGATAGCCGTCGGCCACGACCGGGGACCCGAAGATGTATTGGGCGGGCGAGGGCGTGTACGACCAGAGGAGCCCGCCCGTGCTCCCATTCAACGCGTACACGGTGCCGTTCGCGACGTTCGTGGCAAAGAAGACCTTGCCATCCGCCGCCGCGACGGAGGTCTGAACCGGCCCGTTCGGGATGAAGGACCAGACGACGGAACCGGTCGCGAGATCCAGAGCGGTGACTCGCCCTCCCGTCCCGAGCGAGCCTCCGCCCACCACGATTCTCGAGCCCACGAGAGCCGGCGAGGACACGCCGGCGGCGACGTTCGCTTTCCAGAGGAGCGCCATGGTCGTCGCATTCAGCGCGTACACGAACCCGTTCTTCGCGGGAACAACCACCTCGGATCCGGTGACCAGCGGCGAGGCGGCGACGGAGGCGTTCGTGCGGTAGAACCACCGGGGTGAGCCCGTGGTGGCGTCCAAGGACAGGAGCCCGTACGGCGGATCGTACGTAACCTGGGTCGTCGTATTGTAGCGGCCAATCACACCGACCAAGAGGAACCCGTTCGAGAGCGCGGGGGAGGAAAAACTCACGGACCCGAAGGCCGTGTGCCTCCACCGGATGGTACCGTTCGTCGCCCACAAGGCGACGACCTCGCCCGGCCCTCCCGTCTCGTTGAACGTCCCCACGTACGCAGTGCCGAGCCAGAGCTTCGGCGATGACGTGATGCCGCTGAACTGGGGGTGTTCGACCAGGGTCACGTTCCAGAGATCGGCCCCGCTCGACGCGTCGACCGCGTGGAGGCGTCCGTCCGAGCCTCCCAGGAGCAGCGTCCCGTTGAAGACCGCGGGGGTGGAGAGCCCGCGAATGGACGGGTTGGACCACGCGACGCCACCGGTCGCTTCGTTGATCGCGAAGAGCCCGTCCATGGTGAGGATGTACACGCGCCCGAAGGCTACCGCAGGGCTCGAGGCGATTTCCCGGAGATGGAGGTCCCGGTCCCACCGAACCGCGAGGCTACCTGGCGCACGGCTCGCGGAAGCGCCTGTGTTCGCGAGATCCCCCCGGAATTCTTGCACAGGGTACGGGCTGAGAGGCGTGGGGACGGGATACAGCGGCGCGTAGGTTACGGGATCAAAGCCCACCTGGGAGATCGCGAGGACATCGCCGTCGCGGAGGACGAGACTCGAGATGCCCACGAGGAGCTCATCCCATTCCGTCGTCGTGCGGTTCCAGAGGTACAGCCCGACGAGGCCGGGGGCGGACCCGAGCCCCACGATGTAGATCCCGAAGGAGGGCGACCACCCCCATGCGACGGCGACACCGGCCTGCGTGGCCGCGTCCCGGGTGGCGTTCCAGGACGCGTTCGAGGCGTCGGGACGCGCGATCGTGGCGTTCGACCACGCGTAGGTCCCGTCCCCGAAGTCAAAGAGGAAACGTGCGCCGATGGGCGTGCCCGGGGCGGCGCGGACCGAGAGACTCGCGGCGGGGGCGCCCGCGCACACGGCGACGAGCAGAACCGCAAGGACCGGGGACAACCGCACTTGACGCGCCTCTTCAAGTTCACTTGAGATGATTACGATGGACTTGACTACTTAAGTATGTTGGCGACCATGCGGAGCAGCGAAGGTGTCACCGTGAACGTCCTCCGGGACCTGAGGGAGAGCACCCGCATCCTCTTCCTGCAGGAGGTCACCGCGAACCGCCACACGCGTCTGCGGACGATCGCGGAACGACTGGGCATGAGCGTCCAGGGCACATCCGACTACGCGCACGATCTCGAGGCCGACGGCCTCCTCTCCGTCGCGGACGGCGAGTACAGGGCCACGAAGAAGGGCATCAATTCCCTCCAGGCACGCCTGCGAGAGCTGCGCGCCTTCGTCGAGCAGGCGAGCCGGAGCACCGCGTTCGTCGAGACGACCTTGGCGCTGTCCGGCGCGACGATCCGGAGGGGCGACCGCGTGGGCCTCTTCATGGAGCGCGGCTACCTCGTCGCCCATCCGGGTCGGGCCTCCACCTCGACGGGAATCGCGGCCGAGGATGCGGCGAAGGGCGAGGACGTGGCCGTCCGAGGCTTGGAGGGGATCGTCGCCTTGAAGCCGGGGCGGATCACAATCGCACGAGTCCCTGCCTCCCGCGCCTCCGCCCGGCGCGTGAGCCCGGAGGCGAGCCGCCGTATCCTACGGCGGTCCCGGGGCGCGCTCGTCGCGACCATGGAAATTGAGGGATTCATCGCCTCCCGCCGTCTCGGGCTCGAGCCGAAGATCGAATTCGCGCCGCTGGCCGGCACCGTGGCGGCGGCCGAGCGAGGCCTGGACGTGGTCCTGCTGGTCCCCGAGGAACGCGTCGCGGAGGCCGTGGAGGCCATCGAGGCCGCGAACGCCCGGCTCGAGGACAAGATCCCCTACGAGAGCCTCGCGCTGGGCTGATCACTCGAGCACAGACACGGCGTCGATCCGGCCGTCCCCATCGCGGTCCTGCCCGGAGACCACGCGGTAGAACTCGGTCCCGGATTCGTACCCGTCCAGGACGTCGTCCGCGAACTGGGTCAACCCAAGGATGCTCGAGAGGGTGCCCCGGTAGTGCAGGCCGCTCAGCACGACCACGGTCTTCGCGGGGTTCCAAGGGTTCGGGACCTTGGCCACGAGGCCCACGTCCTCGTCCGCGTACGTGCGCTTCGTCCGCGACGAGTCCACGTGCCAGACCTGCTTCCAATCGAAGTTCACCGCCAGGTGGGGGTTCAGGTCCATCGTGATGATGTTCGCCACGGGACCGCCGACGAGGACCATGTTCTCCTTGTCGGGGCCCGCGGCCTTCACCTCCGTGTCCAGGCGCGTGACGAGGCCCTTCGGCGCGGCGAACAGGCGGCCGAGGAAAAACCCGAGCTGCACCGCGTACGGGGAGTCCCGCGCCGTGGTCACGAACGGGCCGTGGGGGACAGGGGCGCCCACGACGATGCAGCCGTCGAACGTGCCGCCGCGGGAGAACTCCTCCAGGAATCGAGACACGATCCCGGACCGCGGCAAGGCGGGGAACGGCACCGAGGCGGTGCGTGACTTCAGGAGGATCGCGAATGCGTCGGCCGTGGGAGCGAGCACCCGGGCCGACGCACCCCGCTTGGGTTCCTCCCGGACGACTTTGAGGAACCCCGCGGTCTCGAGGCGCCGGACATGGTAGTACACCTTCTGCTCGTGGACTTTGAGGCGATCCGCGAGCGCGTTGGGGTAGTCCGGCTGCTTGGCCAGCTCCTGGAGGATCCGCCAGGCGAGCGGCGAGGACAGCGCTCCGACCCGGGCCGGCTTGTCGATCGTCTCGACCTCCCGAGCCACCGCGCCGTCTTGGCTCTCCTCGACAATCCAACGACGAGCCACGCCCGGAGGATGGGAATAATGCTATTAACAATTTTGTAATGGTTCTGGGAATGTTGTAAGAAAGTTATTAATACTGAACCGCTCTGGGACAGGGACATGCACGGACCGGTGCCGCCTCCCGGGACCACGCGACCGAGTCGGGCATCGCAAGGGATATTGACCACCCACGGACTATCCGCGGACGGTCGCGGCAGGGCCGCCATCCAGGTGCGATGCGCATGAAAGCCGTCATCCTCGCGGCCGGGGAGGGCGCCCGCATGGGACCCTTCACGGCGAGCGTCCCCAAGGTCATGATCCCCGTCGGCAACCGCCCGATTCTCGAGTACGTGGTCCGCGCGCTCGTGGAGACCGGAATCCGAGACCTCCTCATGGTTACGGGCTATCGCCGCGAGCGCATCCAGTCGTATTTCCAAGACGGGAAGGCGTTCGACGCCCGCATTACCTACATCCCGGAGCCCAAGCAGCTGGGGACCGCGCACGCGGTCCGCCAGGCCCGGCCGAGTCTCGAGGGCCGCTTCCTCGTGCTGAACGGATCGAGCCTCATCGACAAGCAGTTCGTCTCCGATCTCCTGGATCACGCAGACGGGCCCGCGGTCGCGATCAAGGAGAGCGAGCGCCCCCAGGAGTATGGGGTCGTCACCCTGCGCGGGCGGAATGTCGTTGCCATCACGGAGCGGCCGAGGGAGGTCACGTCGAACCTGATCAGCACGGGTGCGTACGTCCTGGAGCCACCCGTCTTCGACCTGATCGATCGCGCGGCGGAGGAAGACCACCACGACCTCCCGACCGTCCTCTCGGAATGGGCCAAGACCACGCCGATCACGGCCGTCCAGTCCACGGGGACCTGGGTCGACGCGCGCTATCCGTGGGACCTCCTGCGGCTCAACGCGACGGCGCTCCAGGCGACCCAGGACGTCCGCGCGGGGACGATCGAACGAGGCGTCACGATTCGCGGCCGCGTCGCCATCGGGGACGGGTGTACGATCCGGGCCGGCACCTACCTGCAGGGACCGCTCTCCCTGGGCCCCGGCTGCGAGATTGGGGCGAATGCCGTCGTCCTGCCCTCATCAAGTCTGGGCAAGAACGTGCGGGTCGGGCCCCTCACCACGATTGCCAACTCCATCCTCATGGACGACGTGAACCTCGGACCGTCGAGCGTGGTCCAAGACAGCGTCCTGGGCTCCGGGGTCATCGCGCGTGCCGGACTCCTCGCCGCCTCGGGACCCGCCGACGTGTCGATCGAGGGCGAATACCACCCGGTCCGTCAGATCGGCGCGCTCATCGGGGAGGACTCCGAACTCGCGAACGGCGTGAGCGTGGACTGCGGTGCGGTAATCAACGAGCGTGCCCGGGTTCTGTCCGGGGCGCGGCTCCGCGGGACGGTTCCCGCCGGTGCGGTGGTCCAGTAGATGTGCGGCATCATCGGCTATGCGGGACAGCGGGACGCGCTGCCCATCCTCCTGGACGGCCTCAAGCGCCTGGAGTACCGCGGGTACGACAGCGCGGGCGTCGCAATCGTCGGGAGTGGCCTTCAGATCGCGAAGGACAAGGGCTTCATCGCGAACCTCGAGGCCCAGCTCCCTCAGATGCACGGGGCGACGGGCCTGGCGCACACGCGGTGGGCGACCCACGGCGCGCCGTCCAAGGTGAACTCCCACCCGCACACGGACTGCACGGGGAAGATCGCCCTCGCGCACAACGGGATCATCGAGAACTACTCCGCGCTCCGGGAGAAGCTCGAAGGGGAGGGGCATGTGTTCCGAACGGAGACCGACACGGAGAGCCTCGTCCACCTGATCGAATCCTTCTACCATGGGGACCTCGAGGACGCCGTGCGGAAGGCGCTCGCGGAGGTCCGCGGCTCGTACGCGATCGCCGTCGTGCACGAGGACGAGCCCGGCAGGGTGATCGGAGCGCGGAACGAGAGCCCGCTCGTCGTCGGCATCGCGCCGGACGAGACCTTCTTGGCGTCCGATGTCCCGGCGCTGCTCAAGTACACGGACAAGGTCGTCTACGTGATGGACAAGGAGATGGTCGTCCTCACGCCGCAGCGGGCGACCGTGAAGGACCTCCAGGGCAAGGTGGTCTCCCGCGAACCCCAGCGGATCCTCTGGAACCTGGAAGACGCGGAGAAGGGCGGGTTCGAGCACTTCATGATCAAGGAGATCCACGAAACGCCCAAGGCGATCCACGAGACCCTCCTCGGGCGCGTCGCGAACCTCGAGGTCGACGGGTTCCTTGCCGAGGACGTCACGAACGTGAAGCTCGTGGCGTGCGGCACATCCTACCACGCCGCCCTCGTGGGCAAGTACATCTTCGAGGAGATCGCGCACATCCCCGCGAGCGCGGAGCTCGCCTCGGAGTACCGGTACATGCAGGCCGCGACGGAGCGCCCCCTCGTGGTCCTGATCTCCCAGAGCGGCGAGACGGCGGACACGCTTGGCGCGGCCCGGGAGGCGAAGCGCCGCGGCTGCAAGACGCTCGGGATCTGCAACGTGATCGGCTCAAGCCTTTCCCGGGAGGCGGACAAGACGATCTACACCCGCGCCGGGGTCGAGATCGGCGTCGCCGCGACGAAGACGTTCGTGGCGCAACTCATCGTCCTGTACCTCGTCGCGCTTCGGATGGGTCTGGACCGAGGCACCTTGGGCTACGAGGAGGCGGAGCGGCTGAAGGACGAGCTGCGCTCCCTCCCCCGTGCCGTCCTGGCCGTGCTGAACAAGGAGACGGAGATCCGGGACCTCGCCGAGGTGTACGGGAAGGACGCGAGGGACGTGTTCTACCTGGGCCGGCACGTGAACTATCCCGTCGCCATGGAGGGGGCCCTCAAGCTCAAGGAGATCTCCTACGTCCACGCGGAGGCGTACGCGGCGGGAGAGCTCAAGCACGGTCCTCTCGCCCTGATCACGAAGGACACCCCGGTCCTCGCGATCGCCGTGGACGACCCGACCTACGAAAAGATGCGGTCCAACGTGGGCGAGGTGAACGCCCGCGGCGCCAAGATCCTGGGCATCGGCACCGAGGGCGACCGGGAGCTACCCAAGTTCGTGG
This sequence comes from Thermoplasmata archaeon, assembly GCA_035632695.1. NCBI lineage: Archaea > Methanobacteriati > Thermoplasmatota > Thermoplasmata > Thermoplasmata archaeon. Next base: position 11,867 of record DASQGG010000205.1, on the reverse strand, counting down.
ACGACCTGGTCGCGGTCCCGCGGACGTCTTGGATCTTCTCCCCGGTCCCCGTGAGCGTGGCCCTCTTCCTGTTCGCGTACCACGTCGCTCGTTTGCGCGGTTGCCCGATCGACAAGCCCCGCAACCTGGCGAAGAGCGTCACCGTGGAATGATGGCCGGAGCAGGCCCGGCTGCTCCTCGGCGGAGGCATGCTCCGGACGCGTGCCGGGGCTACGTAGAAGCAGGCGCGGATGGGCGGGGGATTCCGATCCGCGCGTAGATCGCAGCTGCGACGAACACCAAGGCGCCCATCGCGTACCAGCACACCGCATACCCAAACCCGGAGATCACGAACGCGGCGAGGATTGGCGCGACGACGCCGCTCAGCTGCCAGAAGACATTCGCGAATCCCGTGACGTGGCCCGCCCGCTCTTCCCCGATCTCGGACACGATCTCCGCGTTGATCGGGGTCACGAGGAAGCGGAAGAATCCCATGGCCAGGGCGACGCCCAGGATCACGAAGAAATCCTGGAACGCGGCGAGAAGGAGGAAAGCGACCCCGTAGAGGATTAGGGAGGACACCGCCGCGCGACGGATTCCCACCCGGTTCATCACGTATCCCGAGACCAGGGTCGACGGGATTCCGGCGAGCGCAAGGAAGGCGACGGCGAGGCCCGCGGGGAAGGCGGCCATGCCCGTCCCGACGAAGTAGTCGAAAGCGAAGAGGGTGACCGCCCAGTATGGAAGGAAGAACGCGAAGCCCCCGAACGCGATGAGCAGCGAATTCCGAGTAATCAGGAAGGCTAGGCTGGCCCGCTGAGGCCGGAAGACCTCCACGTCGATGAAGAGGTAGACGACGCCGAGGAGGATAGCGACCAGGGCCACGAGGGTGTACCCGCCGCGCCATCCCACGGCGACCGCGGTAATCGGAAGGACGATTCCAAGGAGGAAGACGGACATGGGCCACGCCAGGCTGTAGTAGCCCATAGCAACTGCACGCCGCTCCCGGGACGGAAACAGTGCGGTCAAGGCCCGAACCGTGTCCGGGTAGATCCAGCCGGCCGCGAGGCCCATCAGGAGACTCGACAGATATTCGACGGCCATGCCCTCCGCGGAGCCGCCTAAGAGCAGGGCGAGGCCGACCGCGATCAGGGAGACTCCGGTGACGAGGTTCGGCCGAACTCGGTCGGCCACGAGCCCCGCGGGAACCTGGACGGCCACGTAGCCCACGAAGAAGAGGGAGAAGACCAAGGAATCCTCGAAGAGCGTGGGCCGCAAGGAGGTCGCGTAGACGTCGAAGACGCTCCAGATCATCCGCCCGAAGTAGCTCATGAAGAACGCGGCGGAGGAGAGGGTCACGATGACCCAGGGATTCCGGATCCTCGCACGCCGGAAGAAGCGCCGGGAGACCGCCGCGCTATCGGCTCCGCCCGACGAAACCGGCTTGCCTCCCATGGGTGTCCGAGCCTCGCCACGGCGAGCGTCCCTGATATCCCCTTCGGGCGACGACCCGTGGCGCGGCGCCAAGGACCATACGATTATGGGGAAGACCGTCATGGCCGGGACGCGCGGATCGCGCGAGCCATGAGCAATCGAGTTCGTCCTACATCGCTGCGTTCCCGGGTCATGGATGCCGCGGAGGCCGTGGAGCGCTTCGTGCCGGAGCGCGGCTCCATCGCCTTCTCTTGCATGGGCGGATCCTCCCTAGCCAAGGAGGTCCCCGACGCGCTTGGCCGGGCAGCTGCGTCGGGTCGTGGATTCAACCTCACCCTGCTCACGGGCGGCGCAACGACCGAGCGCTTCGAGCGCGCGATCGCGCCCGTCGGTATCCGTCGCCGATTCCCCTACCTGAGCGGACCTGCGCGGAAAGGTGTGAACGACGGCCGCGTCGAGTTCTTCGATCCCCGGATCGGCGAGGTCCCCGAGTTCGTCCGCCGCGGCATCTTCACGGGAGGGAAGCCCATCGACGTCTCGGTCATCGAGGCCACGGCCATCGGCGAGCGCGGGCATGTGATCCCGTCGCTGTCCCTGGACGCCCTCCCTGCATTCGTGGAAGCGAGCCGGCACGTCATCATTGAGGTCAACGAGCGGAAGCCCGACCTGACCGGGCTGCACGACGTCTACCGAGTGCGTCCCGGTGTGCCCATCCCCATCCGGGGCGTCCGCGACCGGGTCGGCACGCCGTACGTGACCGTGCCGCCTTCCAAGATCGCGGCCATCGTGATCACGGACCGGAAGGAGGAAGCCTCCGCGGCCTACAGCGGCACGGTGCCCGCGGACCGCCAAATCGCGGACGCGGTCGCGGGCTTCCTCGAGGCGGACCTCAAATCCGGGGATGCCGGTCGCTTCGCGCTCCAGCTGGGCGCCGGGCCTCTCGCGGCCGCCCTCCTCGATGCGCTCCCCTTCCGGGATCTCGACATCTGGACGGAGGGCATCCCCGCGCGGTGGGCGGAGGCCGTCGGCGACAGGGTCCGCGGAATCAGCACGACGGCCATGTACCTGCTCCCCGGGGATGAGGGTGTGCTCGACGAGGTCTTCGCACGCATCGAGGCCGTCCGAAAGCGCATTGTGCTCCGGCCCTACGACGTGTCAAACAGCCTGGAGGTCATCGCCCGCCTCAACCTGATCACGGTCCAGCAGGCCCTCGAGGTCGACCTCTTCGGAGGCGCGAACACGTCCCACATCGGGAGCGCAATCCACAACGGCGTGGGCGGGTCGCCGGACTTCGACCGCGCAGCCCGCTTGGTCGTCGTGGCCATGCCGTCCACCGCGGGCGGGGGCCGCTTCTCCCGCATCGTGCCCTTCGCGTCCAGCCCGGACATCCCGCGGCAGGACGTGGACGTCCTGATCACGGACCAAGGATGCGCGGACCTTCGGGGCAAGTCCGCGCGGGAGCGCGCGGAGGCAATCATCGATCGCTGCAGCCACCCCGCGTTCCGCGACCGACTGTGGGAGTACTACCGCGTCGCGCGCGCGAAGGGCGGCCACCTTCCCATCGACTGGGAGGCCGCGGCGCGTTTCCGGGACGGGGACGAGCGCCGGTGAAAGGGCCTTCGGCTCAGGTACCGGCCCGCTCGAGGACCTTCTGCGCCCACCGATAGTGGACCGCGTCGACGACCTGGTCGCGGACCCGGATGGCCCCTCTGCCGTTCCGGGCGGCGGACTCGTACGCGTCCACAACCTGCCGAGCCCAGGCCACCTCCTTGGGATCGGGAGCGTAGATCGCGTTGGCCAGGGTGACCTGCCGCGGGTGCACGACCTGCTTCCCGACGTAGCCCAGGCCCCGGGACTCAAGGGCTTCCGAGCGGAACCCGTCGACGTCCTCGAGGTCGAAGTACACCCGATCGATCGCGTCCACCCCGTACGCCGAGGCGACCGTGACGATCCGGGTCTTCACGTAGACATTCCGCGCGTACGCCCGGATGTCGCCGCCGACGGAGACCGCAAGGTCTCCCGCCCCGTAGCTCACGGCGACCACGCCCTCGCTGCGCACCACATCCTCGATGCGAGTGAGGCCGAGGGCGGTCTCGATCAGAGGGACCAGGTTCTTCCCCGTGTCCCGGGAGACGGGGGACAGGTCGCCCTCCGCCTTGGGAATCACGAGGGCGTCCACACGGCCCTCCCGGCTCACGACCTTCACGTCTTCAGGTCCCTCGGGGCTCCCGAGCCCGTTCACGCGCACGCAGACCTCGCGCCGTCCCCACGCGATGCGCCGGATGTCCGCGGCGAGCGTGCCCCGGGTCGGGACCTTCTGCTCGGGAGGGATGGCGTCCTCCAGGTCCAGGATCACGGAGTCGGCCTCCAGGGTGGCCGCCTTCTCCAGCATCCGCGGGTTGTTCGCGGGCACGTACAGCTGGCTCCGGCGTTTCATGCGAGCCCCCTCGTCGCCTCCTAGTACGATTTGGGGAGGCCGAGGACGCTGTGCGCCACGTAGCCCAGGACCAGGTTGTTCGCGACAGGCGCCACCTGGTAGAGCCTCGTCTCCCGAAGCTTGCGTTCGATGTGCATGTCCCTCGTCATGCCGTAGCCGCCGTGGACGTCCATGGCCACGTTGCCCGCATGCCAGGAGCACTGGGAGGCGAGGTACTTGGCGAGGTTGGCGTACTTCCCGACGTCCCGGGAGTCCGCGTCCGCCTCGTACCGCCGCACGGCCTCCCAGCGGACGAGATCCGCGGCCACGAGCTCCGCGTACGCCTCTGCGATGGGGAATTGCACCCCTTGGTAGCTCCCGATGGGCTTCCCGAAGACGACGCGGTGCTTCGCGTATTCCGTCGCCCGGTCGATGAACCAGCGGGCGTCGCCGAGGCACTCCGAGGCGATCAGCATCCGCTCCGGGTTGAGGACGTGGAGCAGGTACTCGAAGCCGCGGCCCTCCTCGCCAATCCGCGCGTCGCCCGGGATCTCGACGTCATTGAAGAACACCTCGTAGGTCTGGCTGTTGAACATCGTCCGCACACGCGTGCGCTCGATCCCCTTCGCCTCGCGCAGATCGAGGAGGAACAGGCTGAGCCCCTTCGTGCGTCCCGCGACCTCGTCGAGGGGTGCCGTGCGGGCCACGAGGACCATGAGGTCGCTCTGTTCGACCCGGGAGACGAACATCTTCCTACCGCTCACGACGTATCCGTCGCCGCGGGGCCGGGCCGTCGTGCGGATGCGGGCCGTGTCGCTCCCCGCTTCGGCCTCCGTGAGTGCGAAGCTCTGCATCCGCAGCTCGCCTTTCGCGAGGGGGCCGAGGACCTTCTTCCTCAAGTCGGGCGCGGCGAAGCGGGACACCAGGAAGGACAGGTAGTACTGCCCGTGGAACGGCTGCGCGTTCCCGCCGCGGGCGTGAATCTCCTCGAGGACGCGGACGGCGTCGGAGAGGGTGCCGCCCGGGCCGCCGTATTCCTGCGGCACCAGGAGGCCGCCGAAGCCGAGGCCTTCGAACTCCTTCACGAAGGCCTCCGGATACGCCTCGTGCTCCTCGAGGCCCTTCCAGTAGTCCGGGCCGTACGCGTCCATGAGGCGCGCGACGTTCGACCGGATGAGCTCCTGGGCGTCAGTGGGCCCGGTCGACATCCCACGTCACCCCGCGCTTCCGGACCATGAAGACCCGGTCGAATTCGACGACGGTCTGCCCGCGCTCATTCCGACCCCTCGTGCGCAAGGTCACCAAGCCGAAACCTGCCCGGGTCCGCGACTCGCGGACCTGGGTGACCTCGGCCTCCGAGTATAGGGTGTCCCCGTGGAATACGGGCTCGAGGAACTTCACATTCTCCATCCCTACCTGGAAACCGTTTCGGCTCGTCGCGTCCACGAGCAGTCCCGCCGCGATCGCGATCGTCAGGAACCCGTTGACGACCAGACGTCCGCGGAACGGTTCCCCGGGAAACGTCTTCCGGGTGTAGTCTTGATTGAAGTGGATCTGGTTCGAGTTCCCCGTGAGCAGGGTGAACCAGACGTTGTCCGTCTCCGTGATCGTCCGCCCGATCCGGCTCTGGACCTTCATCCCCGGATGGAAGTCCTCGAAGAACGGACCCTCCTCGACCACCGCCTTTCCCCCGCGGGACAGCCCGCGCGGCGGTAATGAACCTTCCGCGGGCGGACGATCTTAGGGGCGGCGGGGACCGCCCCACTCGACGACGGCGGGGTCTGCGGGCACGTTCGCGAGGCCCGCGGCGCCGGGCTCCGGAATCGGCTGCTCCCCCCTCGTCGTCACGTACGTCCCGAGGAGGATGAGCCCCCCGCCCAGGAGGGTGAAGGCGTCGAGGACCTCGCCGAGCATCGCAACGGCGAACAGCGTGGCGACGAGGATCTCCAGGAGCACGAGGAGGCTGGAGACCGTCGGGGAGATCGTCCGGAGGCTCAGGGTGTACAGGAGCATGGGCAGGAACGTCGGGACCAGGCCGAGGTAGGCGATCGCGGTCCAGGAGATGGCGCCGGACGGCCAGCCGCCGCGAACGAACGGGAGCGGCAGGAGGGACCACAGGGCGGTCGTCGCAATGACCATGGTCACGAGGGCGAGATAATCCCCACCACGGTCGACCATCCCCTTCAGGCCGATCACGTAGAAGGCCCACATGACTCCCGCCATGAACACGAGGACATCGCCGAGGAAGTCGCCGCCGCCCAGGGTGTCGGCGTTCAGCTTCGTGGCGAGGACGACGACGCCGAGGAGACCCAAGCCGATCCCGGTGGCCCGGGCCAGGGTGGTTTTCTCCTTGTACACGAAGACCATGAGGATTGCAATGAACACGATGTTCACGTTCACGAGGAGCGCGGTCTTCGACACGGTGGTGTACACCAACCCGACGTTCTGCAGGTTGAAGGCGAGGGAGTTCACGAGCCCGAGCCCCCAGATCCACGGTTCCCGCAGAAAGGACCACCGGAGACGCCGCATGCCTGCGAGGACGGCGAGGCCGAGAAGGGCACCGATTCCGAGCCGCGCCGCCGTGATCACGAGCGGGTCCACGGGGCCCGCGATGAGCTTGGTCCCCGGGAATGCGGTGCCCCAGAACACGCTCGCCAGGACCACGAACACGTAGTCGCGCCGACGGGCGTCCACGGGACCGGGGAAGGACCGGCCCAGGTTGAGACTTTCGACGGAGACGGTCCGAATCGCGCCGCCGGAAGCAAACCGCAAGTAGCTTAAGCCCACCCGCGCTACCTTCCCCGTCGGACCGAGGGGAGGCGAGTGACGACCAGTGAAGGCCCTGGGATTACTCCTGGGGAACCTGACATCGCCGATACGCTGGCCCCGCGGGTTGTCGGAGGTAAGGTAGCATGACTCAACCGGTCGAGCCGCAGCCGGCGCCAGCCGGCGCGGCGAAGGGTGGACGGGGGAAGCTGATAGCGATCATCGTCGTGGTCGTCGTGATCCTGGTCGCAATTGCCGCGGTGGCGATCTACTACCTGGGACAGCCGCCCGCCGCGAACACGATCAAGCTTGGCTTCACGATCTCCCTCACGGGCACGTACAACATCGAAGGGACTAACTCCCTGAACGGAATCAAGACGGCCGTTCAGTGGATCAACACCCACGGCGGCGTCACGGTGAACGGGACGTCCTACCAAATCTCGCTCGATTACGTGGACGACCAGAGCCTATCCACCAACATCCCGACCACATACACGTCGTTCGTCACGACGGACCACGACCAGTTCCTCCTGGCGCCGTACAGCAGCGGCCTCACGGCGGCCGCCGCACCCGTCGCGGACACGTACAACACGGTCATGCTGTCCCACGGCGGCGCTTCCGACACGATCTTCCAGCACGGATACAAGAACGTCGTCGAGGTCCTCAGCCCGGCCTCGGGGTACCTCAAGGGCGCTCTCGATTACCTCAAGGCGAACCACCCGACGGACAAGATCGCCCTGCTGTACGCGAACGACGCCTTCTCCATCATCTGCGGGCAAGGGGCGGCCGCCTACGCGGCGAGTCTTGGCCTGAACGTGGTCTACAACCAGAGCTACCCGTCCACGGCGACGGATCTGTCGACGCAGCTCACCGCCGCGAAGAACGCGGGAGCGACCGACCTGCTGGGCGGCGGACACTTCACGGACGGCGTGGCCATCATGCAACAACTCACGTCGGTGGCGTGGACCCCCAGCTTCGTTTCTCTCCTCGTCGCCGTGACGGAGGGGAGTTTCCAGTCGCAGCTCCACGCAGCCTCGAACAACGTGACCGGACCGTCCCAGTGGGAGACGAGCGTGAGCTACACGCCGTCGATGGCGACGGCCGCGGGCTTCACGTGGTACGGGCCGAGCGGGGCCCAGTTCACCTCCCTCTACGGGAACCTGACGAGCAGCGCGACGCCGACCTATCACTCGGGAGAAGCCGCGGCGACGGTGTTCATCCTGGCGCACGCCATCCAAGTGGCGCAAAGCCTCAACACCGCGAGCGTGCGAGCCGCCCTCGGGTCCATGAAGGCAATGACTTTCTTCGGGGAGTTCCAGGTCAGTTCCACCGGACTGCAGATCGCCCACTCCATGGTCGTCGACCAGTGGCAGGCCGGCGCCCTCAAGGTCGTCTGGCCGACCTCGGTCGCGTCGGCCGCCGTGCAGTACCCCTATACAGGAAGCTAAGGTCCAGGACTTGAGAACCGCATGGTCGACGCGGGGACCCTAGCTGCGTTCCTAGTTTACGGGGTGCTCCTAGGTTGCGTCCTCGCCGCGATCGCCCACGGGCTCAACCTGATCTGGGGCGTCACCAAGGTGGTGAACATCGCCCATGGGGAGTTCGTCATGCTCGGGGCCTACGGTGCCTACTTTCTCAACCTGTATTGGGGGCTCGACCCCCTCGTCGCCGCGCCCATCGATGCCCTCCTGGGCCTGGCAATCGGCATCGGCTTCTACTTCGGCTTCCTGCACCGCGAGCTACGCGGGAAGGAACAGGTGACGCTCCAGACCGAGCTCGTGACCCTGGTGGCGACCTTCGGGCTCAGCTTGGTCCTGGTGAACCTGGGTGTGGCCGTCCTGGCCCACCCGGTCGCCGTGCGGTACAGCACGCCGACCCTCGTCTTCGGACCCATTGACCTCCCCTTGGGAGGTACGTATGTCGCGGTGGCATCCGTCGCGATCATCGCCGCGACCCATGTCTTCCTGACGCGCACCTACCTGGGAAGAGCCATCCGCGCCTACAGCCAAGACATCGCCGCCGCGAAGCTCATGGGGGTCGACCCGACGAAGGTCGCGGCCGTGGCGACCGGCCTCGGATTCGCCACGACCATGGCGGGAGGCGCCCTCCTCACCGTGTGGCTCCATGTCGGCATCGACCCCTACCTGGGACAGATCTACGCACCCATCAGCTTCGTCATCGTGGCTCTCGGCGGCGCCGGAAAGATGTGGGGCAGCCTCGTCGGGGGGCTCACGCTCGGCATCCTGCTCGACGTGTTGCCGGCGTTCATCCCCTCGGATTTCGCCTACGCGATCGCGTTCCTCGTGATCATCCCCGTGCTCGTCTTCACGCCGGAGGGCATCCTCCGATGAACGCGGGTGCCATATCCCGTCGATGGCGAGAGCTCGGAGCGACGGCTCAGGGCCTCGCACTCTTTCTCGTCGCGCTGGCTGTCGTCGGTCCCTGGCTGCCCGTTGCCCTGCTCACCGTCCTCGTGCTTCTCCTGATCTACGCGTCCTGGGCGTACTCGATAAACCTGATCACGGGCCTGACGGGCTACGTGAGCTTCGGCCACGTCGTGTTCGTCGGGGTGGGGGCGTACACCCTGGGATTCCTGATCGACACCTGGAAAGTGGACCCGCTCGTGGGGGTCGCCGCGGGCGGCCTCGTCGGCGCGGCCCTCGCGGGCGGCATCGGTGTCGTGACGCTTCGTCTCCGCGGCGTGTACTTTGCGATCGCGACCCTCGTCACCCCCCTCGCGGCCTACCACATCATCTCCGCCACGCCCGCGCTGGGCGGCGGTGCGGGGCTGTTCCTGAACCTCGGGTTCCGGACGCTCGCCCAGTACTACACGCTTTGGGTCCTGCTCGGGGCCGAGATCGGGGTCACCTGGTGGGTGACGCGCGGGCGGCTCGGCGCGGGGATCCGGGCCCTCCGAGACGATGAGGACGCCGCGGCCGCGGTGGGGATCAACGTGCCCCGCCTCAAGCTGGAGCTCTACATGGTCAGCGGCTTCTTTGCGGGAGCCGCCGGCTCCGTCCTCGGGTGGTACCTCTCGGGCGTCTTCCCGCAGGCCAGCTTCGACCTCGGATTGTCGCTCCTCATGCTCGCCATGATCGTGGTTGGCGGCATGGGTACCCTCCTTGGTCCCATCTTGGGGGCCATCCTGGTCTACATTCCCTACCAGCTACTCCTTCGCGTACTCCCCCAAGGCCAAGCCATCGTCATCGGCGTGGTCGTCATCGTCGTCGCACTGTTCGTCCCCCAGGGCATCGTCGGAACGATCCGGCGGTATCTCCCCGAGGCGCGGGGGTTCATCGAGTGACCCGGCGCCTCGAGGCCCGCGATATCGTGAGGAACTTCGGAGGGGTGCAAGCCCTGCGAGGCGTTTCCCTCCATGTCGAGGAAGGTGAGATCGTGGGCCTCATCGGACCCAACGGCTCAGGGAAGACGACCCTGCTCAACATCCTCTCCGGCAGCCTTTCACCCTCGTCGGGCCAGGTGCTCCTGGATCGCGAGAGGGTCGATCGGTTCCCGCCGTACCGCGTGGTCCATGCGGGGGTCGCGAAAACCCATCAGATCCCCAAGCCCTTCTCGGGCATGACCGTACGCGAGAACGTGTCGGTGGCGGCCATGTTCGGCGGGCGGGAGCCCGACCCCACCCGAGCCCACCAGGAGACGGATCGCATCTTGTCCCTCGTCGAGCTCCGCTCCCGCGCGGACGTGCCTGCCGGTTCGCTCACGGTCCAGGAGAAGAAGCGTCTCGAGTTCGCCCGCGCACTCGCCACGGGAGCGCGGTTCCTCCTCTTGGACGAGACTTTCGCAGGACTCTCCCCGGAGGAGGTGCGCGCGTTGGTGGACCTCTTCCGGAAGGCCCAAACGGAGCGCGGTTTCGGGGCGCTCGTGGTGGAGCATGTCATGCGCGCAGTCCTGAGCCTCGCAGCCCGGGTCGTTGTCCTGGAAGAAGGTCGGGTCATCGCGGAGGGCACGCCCCAGGCCATCGTGCAAAACCCCGCCGTCGTTGAGGCCTACCTCGGCCGGGAGGCCGTGCGTGCTCCGGCTTGAGGGCATCCATGCCGGGTACGGCGGTACCCAGATCCTCCGGGACGTGACCCTGGAGGCCAGGGATGCGGCGATGACGGTCATCGTAGGCCCGAATGGCGCGGGCAAATCGACGATCCTCAAGGTGGTCACGGGTCTCCTGAGCCCATCGAAGGGACGCGTCATGTTTCAGAACGAGGACATCACGGAGGTACCCGCGCACCTACGGCCGGAGCGAGGCATCGCCGCGTGCCCGGAAGGGCGTCGCTTGTTCCCACAACTGACGACGGAAGCGAACCTCCTCCTGGGTGCGTACAACTCCCGGGCGAGGAAGGACGCGGAGGCCACACTCCAACGGGTCTACGAGCTGTTCCCGCGCCTTCGCGAGCGAGCGCGGGTGAAGGCGGGACGTTTGAGCGGCGGCGAGCAGCAGATGGCCGGCATCGGCCGCGCCCTGATGGCCAAGCCCTCCATTCTCGTCCTCGACGAGCCCAGCCTCGGACTCGCGCCCCTGGTGGTCTCGGAGATCTTCGAAACCATCCAAGAGCTTCGCGGCGAGGGGCTAGGGCTGCTCCTGGTGGAGCAGAATGCGTATCAAGCCCTTCGGATCGCGGACTTCGGGTACATCGTGGAGAACGGCCAGATCGTGCGGTCCGGGGAGCCTTCCAAGCTCCTCGACCTGGAGCAGCTGCGGAAGGACTACTTCGCAATCGCGTGACCCGCAGGACGGACCCCATGACCCGCCAAACGTATCACCCTTGAGAACCGCAAGGCCTGGTTCAAGATGACCGCCGGCCCTCCCGGATGAGAGACAATGGAGGGGTCCTTCGGCGCATCCGCCGTCTGCCCGCCCCACCAGGCGGAACTCGCTTCCTTCTCCCGGGCGTTCCTGGACCCTCCCCAGGAGGCGCTCCTGCGGCGATCCGAAGGAGAGCTCCACCTGCAGCGCATCCTCCGCGCGATCGACGGATGCCCCCGCTGCGCCCCGCACCTGCGCGATCGGGAGCCGAAAGGGATCGTCCTGTCCTCGGCCGCGGGCTCGGACCCGTGGTCGGACCCTCGGGTGCGGGTTGTCTGCACGCGCGGGCCCGGGGGAGGCTGGGTGTGCTCCTACCATGCGGAGCTGAAACGGAAGCTTCTCCTGCTTGGCGATGCCTCCGCGCGGAAGACGGATCTCGTGCGCCCGTCGGTCTACGACGGCGTGCCTGACACGTACCGTGAGCAACTCGGAGCCAAGGTCATGACCCGGCAC
>DASQGG010000204.1 GCA_035632695.1 Thermoplasmata archaeon | reverse complement strand
GGTCGTAGGGGTATTTCCCCCTTATTGAACGCCCGTGGAACGGACTGCGCGGCACGTGGCGTCGTTGTCCGGAAACGGGGTCTGGCGTCACCGGGATGCGGGCTGCCGGATCACGGTTTTCAGCTTCTCCGGGGCGTTCCGGCGCGGGTCGCCCATGTAGATCTCGTGGTGCTTGCCCGAGAGCCGGTAGCCGTTCTCCCGGATGAACGCGTGCAGGCGCTCGATCGTGGGCTGCTCCGCGGAGTACGGACCCACGTAGAGGATCTGGGCCGCCTTGCCCTCCCGAAACCGCTCGAGGCGGACGCGGGACAGCCCGGGCGGATTCTTCCGTTCCCGAAGCGCGCGCACGCTCCCGTCGAACAGCTTGCGCGTGACCGCGGCGGGCTCCATGAGCATGAGGGTCCAGTGCCATTGCCCCTTGTCCGCCGGGAGGAACGTGTCCGAGCCCTCCGTCCAGAACAGGCCTTCGAGGGGCATCACGAGCACGTCTCGGATCCCCGTCTTCTTCGCGGCGAACTTGGCCGTGTACGCGACGCCGTACAGGGCGCCGATTGCCTCCTGGAACCCCTTCGACGAATTCGGATCGCCGACGCCATCGACCATCGCGAACTGCATCGCGGGCACGTCCACGAAGACCGGCTCCTTCGCGCTCGGAAAATACAGGTCCTGCAAGGCCTTCGGAAGATCCTTCTTCGCCACGGTCCTCGCCCGGGGGCGCACTCGAACACGAAGAGATGAGGCCTCGGTACGTACTCTGCTGAAGGGGGACGAGCACTCCTGTCGCGGAATCAGGCCCGGTAGGCTGCGCGTCCCCCGAGCCGACGCGGCCGGAAAGCGTATGCAGCGATGACACGATACGCGACCTCCGTGGCAGGGGTGAGCGCCGACGCTAGTAGGGCCCCGAAACCGAGGCGATTCGGGGAGGTGAAAGGGCCTCTCGCGGTCTCGTTGGTTGTGTTGGCGTACTTCATCGCGGTTGCTGCACTCGTCCAAACGTCGGGAGGGCCACTGCCGCAGCAACTCACCCTCGACGTGGTCGCCCGGTTGCTCGCGAATGCCGCGCTAGGATACGGACCGCTCCTGCTCGCCCTCATCGGCTACGAGGTGTGGGTCGAGCGGAGACGGTCGGTCCGGGAGATCTTCGTCGGCCTCGGGTTCCGGAGCCAAGGCGCCCGTCGCAGCCTGCTCTGGAGTATCGGACTGTTCCCCGTGTACGCGGTCGTCAGCGTCCTCACGCTGATGGTCGCATCCTATACCGCACCGCCCTCGGGAGGCGGGACAATACCGGGGTGGTACCCCTACTACCTTGTCGTGGACGCCTTCTTCCCGGTAGCGGTCGTCGAGGAGGCGTTCGGCCGTGGTTTCCTTCTCGACCGCCTGATGCCCGCGCACCCGAGCGGCCTTCTCCAAGCCGTTCCCGCCATCCTCCTCAGTTCCCTCCTATTCACCCTCTACCACGTCCCCTATTATCTGGCCGCGTATTCCTTCTCGCCGGCCCACACGCTCCTCCTCTTGGCGGTCAACGTCTTCCCCCTGTCCATCCTCTTGGCCGGCGCCTACGTGCGATCGAGAGCCAGGAACGTCGCGGGTCCTGTACTCATCCACTTCCTGCTGGACGCGCTTCCCTACGTTTTGTTTGTGGTTCTTTGACGCGTCCATTCCCCTGAGCCGACGCGACGGCCGGAAGAATGGAAGGTGCTGGGCCTTACGACGCGGCGTGCTGGCGAACGGCGAGAGTGAAGCGTAGGCCGTCCTGCGATTCCGCGGGCCTCCGGTTTCTTAAAGGCTGCGAAATCCGGCCTTAGTAAACCTTTAAGGGCACGAGGTCATCGAGTCGCTCGGCCCCATGGCGCGCGTCCCGGTCTCGATCATCGTCGCGTTCGTCCTGCCCCTCGTCCTCATCCTGGTGAACCTGATCTGGCACGTGGGCGGGATCCTCGTCCTCATCCTCCTGCTCATCTGGATCGGGCTCGGCGTGTTCTTCCTCACCCCGGAGGACCGCCCGACGCCCTAGCTGCCGATCGAGTCCCCCGAGACGCTGAGCTCGACCCATTCATCGATGGACCGGACGTCCTCCATGAGCACGGTGAGCATCTCCCCCTGCTCGTCCTCGATGATCAGGGAGTCGAGCACGTCCTCGGCCTCCACGGTGTCCTTGACGACCCCGACGAACTCGCCCTCGTCGTCCACGACGTTGAGGCCGGCGAGTACCTCGACCAGGGGGCCCTTGAGCAGGACCTTGTCCGCCACGGAACCCAGGTACCGCTTTCCCAGGCGGAGGATGCCTTCCGTCCCTTCCCCGATCACGAGGAAGTTCTCCTCCTCCGCGGACACGTACCCGAGCTCGATCCCGTCCGGATCCACCACGGCCATCCCGACGAGGGAGGGCCCCTTGCGCGTCGCCAACCGATGACCTCCCGGACCGTCCCGTGGGGGGCGGTCGGGCCGCCGTCCGATGCGGGCAGGCCTACTTGAAGGTTTTCGGACGACGGCGAATGTTGCGGGTCGGGCCAGTACAGGAGGGCCAAATCGTTATCGTCCCCGATATCGAGGTCGCTTCTTTTATACGAGAAACCCCGCCATCGCGACGGACGTCCCTCCTCTCCTGTACAGGGGAGAATCGACCCGGTCGGTAGAATGCCGCGCTGCTCCCTGTGCGAATCGGAGGTCCCCGACGGGCGGACCGCCTGCGACGCCTGCGGACAGGCGCTGGACCGAGCCCCAATCGCCGCCGCGTCACCCGTGGCCGTGCGACGGGCTTTGGAAGCGGCTCGCAAGGACCTCGCCGCGGCGTCCCAGGACCGCGTGGACATCACGTTCGCCCGCGGCCTCGTGGAGCGTGCGGAGCAGACCGAAGCCGCCGGGGACCTCGGCCGCGCCCTGGACCTCGCCC
>DASQGG010000203.1 GCA_035632695.1 Thermoplasmata archaeon | reverse complement strand
ACTGCTGTTGCTTCGCGGGGAATCTTCGACAGGATCATCCGAGCGATTCTCTCGAGGATGGTTCCATCGTTGAGCACGGTCTTCATGTCGAGGAAGTAGTCGCTTCTTCGCCCAGAAGCCAGCAGGAAGGAACCCTCCCGGTGAAGCGCCTGCGTTCGGATGGCTGCGAGCACCGATGCCCTGTCGTCGTCCAAGTGGGTGGCGACGGCCGTAGAGTTCTCCCCCATTCACACGGAAAGCGGGGTGCGCAATGTCGCGTGGTACATAAGCCTTGCTGGACTTAAGAACACCGACTACAGTATCCGCGAAGCCTTCTGGCGCTCTTCGCGTTCCTTTCGAATCCACTCGAAGTACCGTCGGATCGCCTCAACACCGGCGTACGTTTCTGAGGTTACGAAACCGTTTTCAACGAGGCCGCGCAATTCCTCACGATCACGCCTGGACAACACGACCAGAATGGCCCCGCTTTCAAGCTGAGTCTTCGTCTCGCGGTACTCCAGGAGACAACGTCGCATCGCCTCCGAGAATGTGGTTTTCTCCCGAGCCTGGCGTTCTTCAATCATGTCGAGCGAGTCTAACGGCAGGCTTACGCTCACTTGTCGCTCGAAGTGCTTCGTCCCGCGAGGCCGTCCCCACTTGCGCTTGACCGACACGGCGACGACATTGCCATGAGATGGCTTAAGTCATTGTCCAAGTGAATTAATGGTTTAGTAAAGTGGAAAAATCTTTAGCTACTGGTGCTATACGTGTACGATGCAGGAGCAAGCCCCGGCCCGCTGGATCAGACCAGCGTTGTCGCCGTTCGTGTCCTCTCTCCTTGTTTCTGACTTGAAGAGCTGTGGCGCGTTACGATTCGGATCGTTCGTCTTGGCGTCGGGAAAGGAATCAAGGTACTACGTTGACATCAAGAAGGCGATAACTCAGCCCGGTGTCCTGCGGACGATAGCTGACGCGATGGCTCCCTATGCAATGGTTGTGGACCGCGTCGCAGGCGTCGAACTCGGCGCCGTGCCGATCGCCGCGGCGGTGAGCCTCGCATCGAACAAGCCGTACCTCATGGTCCGCAAGGCGACCAAGGAGCACGGGACGAAGAAGGAGTTCGAAGGCGAGCTCTCCAAAGGGGACCGGGTGCTCTTCGTCGAGGACGTGGTCACGACGGGAGGCACGCTGCGCGGAGCCATCGAGCGCATGCGGGCCCAGGGCGCGGTCGTCGACGACGTGGTCGCCGTCGTGGACCGCGAGGAAGGCGGCAAGATGACCCTCGCGGAGATCACGGTCCGCCTGCACGCCCTCGTGACCGCGAAGGACCTGCTCGGCGGCGCGTAGGCGTTCGTCACTTTCGCCCATCCCTCCCGGCGCCGTTGAAATACACCGGGGTCCCTGGGTGCCTCCTTCGAGGACACCATGGGAACCCTCGCCGTCTCCGCGGACGCGGGCATCCGGGGCGTGCGTGCCCTGACCGTGTCGGAGCTCGCGCGTCTCCTGCGGGACACCGTGCGGTCCAATCCCCTCCTGAACCGCATCCTGGTCCGCGGCGAGACGAGCAACGTGCAGCACGTCGCGGGAGGCATGGTGTTCTTCACCCTGAAGGACGAGAACGCCCAGATCCCGTGCGTCCTCTTCCGGGCCGATGCCGAGGCGCTCGCCTTCGACCTGAGCGACGGCCTGGCGGTCCTCGCCACGGGGGACGTCGACCTGTACGCGCGCCGGGGGGAGGTCCAGCTCGTCGTGCGCACGCTCGCGCCCGAGGGGGTCGGCCGGTTCTGGGCGACCTTCCAAGCGACCCGCAGGAAGCTGGACGGCGAGGGCCTCTTCGCCACGGGGAGGAAGCGGCCCCTGCCCACGTACCCCCGGCGGGTCGGGCTCGTCACGTCGGAACGCGGGGCGGTCCTGCACGACGTCGTGACGATCCTCCGGCGGCGATTCCCCCTGGCCGACGTGACCCTGTCCCCGGCCCTGGTGCAAGGACCCGAGGCTCCCTCGAGCCTGCGCCACGCCTTGGCGGCCGTGCAGGACCGCGTGCAGGTCGTCATCCTCGCGCGGGGCGGCGGGCCGCTCGAGGACCTATGGTGTTTCAACGACGAAGGTCTCGCTCGGGCCATCGCGGCGTGCCCGGTGCCCGTGATCAGCGCCGTGGGCCACGAGACCGACGTCACGATCGCCGACTTCGTGGCCGACGTCCGCGCCCCGACCCCGAGCGCGGCCGCGGAACTCGCTTCGCCCGATGCGGACGATCTGCGCGCCCACCTGGCCTCCCTGGCGGACGCCCTGCATGTGGGAATCCAGGACGTCCTCCGAGACCGCCGGACGAGCGTCGCCCTCGCGGCGGAACGCCTGTCCCCCGCGGGACTCCGGAGCGAGATGGCGGGGTCTGCGGACCGACTGGGCAAGCTCGGTCGAGGGCTGCGTGACGCGGGGCTCCGCGGACTCGCCCTCCGCTTGGACCGACTCGACGCCCTGGGGGATCGCCTGGACGCGGTCAGCCCCCTGGGCACCTTGCGCCGCGGCTACGCGATCGTCGAGCGCGACGCGGGCGGGGTGGTCACGCTGGCCCGCGCCGTGCAGCCGCCGGAATCCCTGGTCGTCCGTCTCCAGGACGGGCGCCTTCACGTTCACGTCACATCCAAGGAGGAGACACCATGACGGACCCGAACTCGTTCGAGGACGCCCTTGCGGCCCTCGAGGCCAAGGTCGAGGAGCTCTCCCGCGGCGACGTGCCGCTGGACCGCGCCCTCGCCGTCTTCGAGGAAGGACTCGCCCTGTACCGCCGGTGCCACGGCATGCTGGCCCAGGCGGAGCAGCGCGTGACCAAGCTCGTCGCCGCGACGGACGGACTCCAGGAAGAACCGCTGCAGCTCGAGTGAGCCCCTCGGGCGGCGTCAGCCCTCGACGGGGATCTCTCCAGGCTCGCCCTCGTCCTCCACGATGCGCCACTGGTGGGTGTATCCGACGCCCCCGCGCGCGCGGCTGTGCCCGTACCCGCGGCCCGGGTCCTTGACCTCGATCTCCTGGGGCATGCCCGGAGCGACGACGTCGGAGAGGTCCCGGCAGCTCGCGAAGAGGTCCTCCTCCGTGACGCCGAAAGGGGCGAGGAGGGTCTGCCCGGAGCGGCACAGGAGACGGATGTACTCCCACGCGTCCACGGCCTCGTCCCCCTGGAGGAACTCGGCGACGCGCACCTTGCGTTCGGACTCCCGCGCACGGACGTCGAGGAGGACGTACCGCACGGTCTCGCCGGGCTCGACCGTGAAGCCGCGTTTCTCCATCTGCTTCAAGGCGGCCGCGGTCGACGTGAGGACGACGTACTCGGGCAGGGTGCGGGAGACGTTCTTCGTGAGGACGAACTGGTGGACGGGAATCGCGCGGTCTAGGACGCGCTTCGCGGTCCAGCGGAGGATGTTGACCGCGCGGGGGATGCGCTCGTGGAACTCTGCCGCGTTCGAGGCGAGGCTCAGCTCGCCGAGCATGGCCTCCTGGGCGATGTTGATGAACTCCGGCGTGTCGTGCTTCCGCAACTCAATCCCGCGGAGCTTGAACTCGTCATGGTCGTACAGGCCGTAGTAGCGGTTCAGTGCGCCCACGCCGGTCGTCTTGCAGGGGAGGAAGACGATCCACTTGTAGCGGCCCTCGAGCTCGATGGGGAGGCCCGTGGAGCCGGCGATGTGGTCCTGAACCTTCTCGATTGGGTCCGCGTCAAGCTTAGGTCGAAGCCAGAGCGAGTCGACGATGCCGTGCACGACCTCGTGGCGATGGGACTCTGCGATCTCCATGGAGTGGACGAGGATGTCGCGCGCATAGGCGTTGATGGCCTCGTGGCACTCGATGCGGCCGAAGCGGGCATTTTTGTAGCCAGTGTACCCGAAGCACTGGGGTATCAGAGCCCCATCGGTTGTCACGAATCCATGGAGTTCGCCGTCGACCTGAAAACAATACACGAACGGATGGGAGTACGGAACTTTGTCGACGGACACGACGGGAGAACGGTGCGGCGTTCGCTGACCTGTGTAAGCAATTTCATTGTTCCACGGATCTGGGAAAACGGGAATGAGATCTCCCAGCACGAGTTCGTCGGCGCGTTTCACCGCGAAGCGTTTCCCCCTGTCATAGAAGAAAAACTCGTGGTTCGGTGTCACGAATAGATTCCGATTCCCTTCGATTCCGACTCTTAATAGGGACTCGGGCGCCTCAGCTTTCAGGACCCGTGCAATCCGTTTCTTGACGGGTTTTTGGTCTGTCGTGCAGCTGAGTACCCAAAGGTCGTCTAGGCAATCAACAAGCCCTGTCCCCTCTGGGATGTATCGATTCACGATGGAAGCGATGCGTTGGAATCGGAGCTCGTTGCCTTGCCAATGCGGGATGATGGTTTCGTTGCTGAAGCAGGTGACCAGAAGCCATTTGAGAATCGTGTCGCGACCCTTGTAGATTTCCTGGAGAGGTCCTGATTCTTTCTTCATCTTCTTGTAGTAGTGCCGCCGCTCGACCACAGGTTTGAGCACTCGCGGGATCAGCCCGATCCGCCGCGTGCACAGATGGTATTTCAGTTCCGGGACGGGGAGCCCCTCCGACTCGCAGCAGGAGCAATCCAACGTCTCGGGTGAGATGTTGAACTTCACCATGATATTTGGATAGAGCGCGAAGAAATCGAGCTCGTAGAGGCCCTCGTGCAATCCGACCTCGGGCTCGAAGATGAACCCGCCACGGTCTCCGCGCAGCAGATACTCGGCGCTCTTGAACTCCTCCGGGCGGTTCTTCTTCCAGACCGCGAGGCAGCCGTCCTTGTGCGCCTGGTTCACCTGCATCGCGGTGATCGCCGTGCCCGGCGTGAGCCGCGCCTGCTCCTGCGGCGTGAGCGTCGACAGGCGCGAGAGTTCCGCGAGTCCCGCGAAGTCGCTCTCGCGGAACGCGAAGTGCCCGCGGTCCAGGTGCAGTCGCCCGCGCAGGATGTACTGCCCCGGCTTGTAGACGATCTTCCCGTACGTGAAGTAGGACTTTGCCTTCTTTTCCGCGAACGTGTCCGCGTCGCGGCCGAGCTGCAAATTCACGTCGAGCTCCGCGGCCTTCCGGGCGAGGTAGGGCATGACGAAGGCGTCCCCGCCGTCCGTCATCAGGATGTCCGGGTTCTTCGAGCGGACAACCTCGTCAATTCCGCGCAGGATGGCCTCCTCGCTCCCGTCGATCTCGACGTCGTCCACGCGCGCCCCGAGGAGCTTGTCCTGCATCCGCGGCATGCCCGCGGGGTTGTCCACGTGGAGGTCAAGGAGGGACCGTCTCAGCTGCGGAAGGGGATAATCGAGGGCGAAGTGCTCCTCCTCCGCCCGCCACACGTCGTTCGCATGGCGCACGAGGCCCATGGGAAAGATGTCGTGCTCAATCGCGTAGCGCTGGCTGAACCTCAAGTCGACGTCGAAGAGGCGATGGTCCACGTAGCCGCCGTTCGAGTCGAGGATGCGGGCGACCTTCGCCAGGTCGCGGTAGTGCCGCGGCACGATCTCGAGGACGGGCTTGGCGTCGTCGTCCTCGAGGGCGATGCGCCGCTCGACCTCGCGGACCTCGCGCACGCCGTCGAGGATCTCGATGCGCCGACGGAGCGCGGGGAGCTCGCTCGGCGTCGCGTGCAGGAAGAAGGAGGGCACGAAGTGCGGGTCCTCGATGCGGTGCGCCCCCTCCTCGTTCCAGAGTCGGAGGACCACGGAGTCCCTGTCGTAGTCCGCGTACGCGTCGATGATCCATCCGTGCAGTGGACTCCCCCGGACGGCTCCTCAGGGTCGAGGGGGCTCTTGGTTCGATGCGGGGGAGGGGTCCGCGAAAGTGCGCACGAGCAGGACCTCGTGCGGCGCGATCATCATGCTCATCTGGACCGCGATGCTTCGGAAGCGGTACCAGCGCCACATGGCTCCTCGCGGGGCCTCCTGGAATCCGAGAGACCGGAAGAGTCCCATGGAGGCCTCATTGTCCCCCGGGACCGCGGCGAAGACCCGCGTGGTTCCGCGGGACTCGAACCTCCGCAAGGATTCCTCCACGAGGAGCCGAGCCGCGTGTTGTCTCCGGCGCCCCGGGTCCACCGCGACGAAGTACACGTAGCCGATCGGAGGTTGGCCGTCGAAGAGACGGCCTTCCAGGAAGCCGACCACCGCGCCGTCCTCCTCGGCGACAAGCTGAAGCCATCCCCCGCGGCTGCCGCGGATGGAGAAGAACGCGTACACGCGGTCGAAGGAGGCGCGCGAGATCCGTTTGATCGCGGCCCGGTCCTCAGGTCGCGTCTCCCGGAGGTTCACGGGGCGCCGAACCCTCGGGCGCGGAAGAACGTTCGCGTCGCGACCTCAAGGCCTCGAGCTCCTTCTCCATCTCCAGGAGGATGGACAGGAACGCTTGGTCCGTCGGATCGAGGTGTGCGGAGTAGCTCGCCGCACTGGCGTGCTGCCGTGCCTTGCTCAGGAGGCCGTCGAAGGCTCCCCGGTCCCTCTCCCGCAGGGCGCGGCGGTAGTCCATCCAGTCGTTCAGGATGGACTCGAGGTGGAGGCGGTACGTCGGGATCGTGCGACCCATCCGGAGACCATGGTCCCGGGACCATAAGGGGGGATGCGGGGGAGGGGTCCGCGAAAGTGTCTCTTCAAATCAACCTTAAACAAGGTTGATATGGCCCAGACAGGACTATGGGCCCCCTGGTCTCTTCGTCACATGTGGACCTGGAGGAGGCCGCGGGGGTTCTCGCCGAGGAGTTCAGCCGCATGGCCCCCGGATACGAGTCCTCCGTGGCTCGGTACCATGCCCCCTTCGTGCAGCGGGTGCTGGACGCAGCCAACCCACGACCGGGAGAACGGGTCTTGGACATCGGCTGCGGTGCCGGGGATCTGACCCTGGAAGCGGCTCGGCGGGTTGGCATCCCCGGGTGCGTGGTCGGAATCGACGTGGCGGAGGGCATGATCGCGGTCGCCCAATCGAGGGCGGCGGCTGCCGGGGTTGGCAATGCGGTATTCCGCGTGATGGACGTGCGGCGTGTTGCGTACCCCGAGGCCTCCTTCGACACCGCCGTCTCGTGCCTGGGTTTGCCCTTCTTCGATTGGGGTTCCTGTTTCCGCCAGGTTCACCGGGTGCTGCGGGCTGGGGGTCGGTTCGCGTTCGTCGAGTGGACGGGGAAGGGGACTCCGACGGGCCGCGCCTTCTTCGAAATCCTCGAGCGGTTCCGCAGTGCCCAGCGCCCGCCCGGCGTCGAGCGGATTCGGGAGGCGCGCCGTGTCCTGCGCGAAAGCCCCATGGCGCAGGCGGGGGACCCGAAGACCGTGCGCCCCCTCATTGAGGAGGCGGGTTTCGAGGTGGTCCGTTGCGCTCCCGAGACCCTTACCCGCGTTTTCCCCTCCATCGACTCGTACATCGGATACATGGCCGCCTTCGGGGACGTCGGCCAGGAGTTGACTGCGATGAGCTCGGATGCGCGAGCTGCGTTCCGGCGCGAATTGGCCGCCCGCGTGGCCTCGTCCTTCAACGTATCGGAGCTGATCGTTTCCTCTGAGGTCTTGGTCTGCGTGGCGGGTAGGTGACCCGAGGCTCCGGTCACGCTACGGTCGCGCCCATCGCCGCATCTTCCGCAGGCACGCTTTGCGGTCGTCCGGAGTCCCTGTGAAGATCTCCAGGGTCGCGCGGCCGTCGTAGCGCATCTTGAGCGCGCGCACGTCCCGTTCGAGGTCGATCGTCCCCTTCCCGAACGGCAGGTGCTCGTCCCCCTCCTTCCCGTGGCCGCCGTGGTTGTCGTGCACATGGACGAGCCCGAGGCGGTCCCCGAGCGCCTCGAGGTACGTCCGACCGCCGTCCTCACGCTTGTCCAGGTGCGCATGGCCAAGGTCCAGGCAGAACCGCAAGTCGGGCACCGCATCGAGCACGCGGCGCAGCTCCTGCGGCGGCTCGTCGAGGTTCTCCACCGTGACCGTCACTCCGCGTTCCTTCGCCGCCTTCGCCAGATCCGCGAGCCACGCCGTCTTCGCGTCCGCGGAGACCGTCGGCGCGGAGCGCGCCGGGAGGAAATGGACGTTGAAGACCTGGATGCCTACGGGCGCGAGGGCGTCCATGAAGCCCGCGAACCGCGCGAGATCGGCGGTGCGGAAGTGGGACGGCGGGAAGTGCGCGGTCTCCAAGGGGATCTTTTTGATGAACGCCTCCGCCTCCTCGCGCAGCTTGGGAGGCTCCCAGCTCACCCAGGTCAGGTCCAGCTCCACGTAGTCGTACCCGGCCTCGCGGGCCTCCTCGATCTGCTTGGGGAACGGCTCCCGGCTGTACGTCGACGCGCCGATGCGCACGCCGCGGCCGATGGCCCCGGGCGGCATAAGGGTTCGCGGGGATGTTCATGTGTCCCGGTCGCCATCGCGTCGCGTGGTCCTCGAGGCCCTCGCGGGCGCGGGCATCAGCGTCCTCCTCGCCCTCTCTCTCGCCGCCCCGCCCGGACCCGTGAACGCGCTCATTGCCTCGCACGCCGTGACGCGCTCCTGGCGGGCGGGCTTCCTCGTGGGCTTGGGTGCGATGACCGTCGATCTCCTGTGGCTCACCCTGTCCGCCCTTGCCCACTCCTTCCTCCTCCAGGCGCGATCCGCTTTCCCCGTGATCGCCCTCCTCGGAGCCGGCGTGATGGCCTACCTCGCCTGGGGCGCCGCGAAGGCCTGGAAGGCGGAGCCCGTGGTCACCGTCACCCCGCGGACCGTGCACGCGACCTCCTACGTGACCGGGGTCGCCTCGAACCTCACGAGCCCGTACCCGATCCTCTGGTGGCTCACCGCGGGCATCGCCCTGATCGACGAGCTCGGTCCTCTTGTCCTCGTCGGTTTCTTCGCGGGCCTGCTCCTCTGGACCAGCGCCTTCCCCTACCTCCTACGTGCAGTCCAGCAGCGGTACGCGAGGACGTACCACATCGTCCTCGCCTTTTCCATCGCCGTCCTCGTCGTCTTCGCGGTCTACCTCGCCTGGACCGCGTTCGCGGGGTTCCCGTGATTCGACGTCACCAGGAGAATCGCATGTGCTCCGCGTTCCGGATCGGCCGCGGCTCGCCGACGGCCGCGAGGTCCACGATCCTCGGCCGCGCGTCCTCGTAGTCGTCCAGGGTGCGCTGATCCGGGGGCACGGGGCGGTACCACTCCGCCGCGTCGGAATCGGAGCGGGTGATCAGGACGCCGCCGCGGCCGTGGGCGATGCGGACCACGCGGTCCACGGACTCGTAGAGCTGGCGCCGGATCGAGCGGCGGCGGTAGAGCTTGGACAGGCCCGCGTTCGTCACGAGGCCGACCACCCCGCGGCCTGCGACGGTCTGGCGGACGGCCCGCACGGAGCGCTGGAAGAGCGCGTGCGCCTCCCCGACGTCCACGTCCTCGTCCAGGTACATCTCCGGGAGGCAGGCGAGGACCGCGAGTCCGGCGTCGGTTTCCTCGAGCTTTTTATCCAGCATGTCCAATAGTAATGTGGTCATCTGGTGGCAGGTGAACGCCCGCGCCACGTGGACGCGCGGGAGGATCTCCTCCCGCGTCAGGCCGGCGCGCTTGCCAAGGGCGACCATGCCGTGGGGGTCCACGGAGTTGCCGCCGTCCACGAAGACCACGCTCCCGCCCTCCATGACCGCGCGCACGCACAGCAGCGTGGTGAGGTGGAACACGAAGTCGCTCCCGCTGTCGATCAGCGTGACCCTGCCCGCCTCGAAGGATCCGAGGAGACGATCCAGGGTGGGCACGGAGGTCGTCAGGGCCTTGCGCGCCTCGAGGCGCGTCTCCGGCGGAGCGAGCGTCTCCAGGATGAGGGCCATGGGATCCTCCCGCGGAGTCCATGAGGGTGGCGATATAAAGCTGGGGACGGAGGGGAGGGATGGGTGAAAGTGACGCATCCGCCTCTGCGGCGCGGAGTTATCCCTAAATAGCGTCCAGGCCGATGGTCTCCGCGGAGGGATCTCTGCGGACATCCCGTTGATCATCTTCTTCGGCGGGCTCATCGCGGCCTTCGTGGCCATCCTCGCGGTGGCGCTCCACAAGCCCCTTCTCGCGGTGACCCCCCTCGCGGCTCCGGCCGTCCGGCGGGACATCGCCTACCGCCTGCGTGTTCTCGGGTACCCCGTGGATGCAGGCAGTTCCCCCATGAAACTCTCGATCGACTCTCTGTCCGCCGTGAAGATCCACGTGCGTCCCGCAACGCGTGGGACCGAAATCCGGTATGAGGTCGACGCCACCGGCTTGGGGTGGACGCTGGTCCTGATCCTGATGTTCAGCGGCTACCTCGGCCTCGTCTCCCTACTCATCGCGCTGTACATCCATGCGAACGCGGCCAGATTCGCACGGGACCGCGTCCTCCCTTCAATCGGCCACCCTCCTTTGGGTACATTGCCCGGGCCAGGTGTGCACTCCTTCCTAATTGAGGGCCTGAGCGAGGCTCAACGCCTAGCGTCCGAGGCGTTGGAGTGGGAGCGGGAGGCGCGCCAGAACGCAATCGGATTGATCGTAATCGGCTCCATTGTCGTGTGGGTCGTCACCCTTTTCGCCCTCGCAGCCTTCGTCCCAACGATCCCCCAAGCTCTACTCGTGGACTTTCTGTTCGCGACCCTCGCTGCCGCGAGCGCGACGACACTGGGGGCGTGGGCGGTCTACCGGCACTCACGTCCGATGATCCGCGAACTCGAGCAGGACACGGAGTCGTATCGCGCGGCGTTGGCCAGTGAGGTCTTTGGAGCACCGACTCCCCGGACCACGCGGGGTGGGCTCGAACTCCTTCTCTACGCCGCGCAGCGGTCGCCCCGATGGCGGGAAATCCGTAGAAGGCGCAGGCGGTGGCACGATCCGTGGACGGGGTTCACGATTTTCGCCTTCGCCGAAATCACCTTCCTCTGTTTCCTCTTCGCGATCATCGGGGATTTCCTAAGCGTGGAGTGGCGCGTCGGGTTGGCTGTCGTAGGCGCGCTCTCGGTACTGGGAGTCATTCAGACGGTCCGGACGGAGCGGCGCGTGATTCACGAACAGGACGAACGCGATCGGCTGGACTGGGAGCGGAGGCGGGAGGAGATCGAATCCGTCTTCTGGAAGATGCTCTCGGGGTGAGACGTGGCCAGCATGGACCGACCGGACCTCTACGTCGTCGCGCGAATCCTCGATCGCCTGTGGCAGTCCCAGGAGCCCATGCTCCGCACCCATCTCCAGCTCGCCGCGAACGTGAACTACGACATCTTCGCCCGCTACCTAGATTGGATGCATGAACGGAATCTCGTGGACTTGGAGGATTCCGCGGACGGCCATGTCCGCGTGTGCCTCACCCCCGGAGGCCAGGAGGCATACCGGAAGATCGTCCAGTGGATCAACGAGGTGGTCGGGGGTCAGATGCCGGGGGCCTGAGGGCGCGGGTGGAGCTCCCAGATCCTCCCGCATGCGCTGCAGGTGAAAGTCCGTGTCCCGTTCCGCATACCGGCGTGCGTATCCCCGGAGGAGGGGGAACAAGATACGGCCCACGCGCCGAGGCTGGATTTCCGCCTCCAGGGAGATCCGGGTCCCTTCGGGCGCGGAATCGAAGCGGTACGCGTACCGCACGTCGGCCCCAGGATAGCGGGCGGTGACCCCGTACCCGTTTGGCGGGTCGAGGACTGCGTGCTCGTGAAGAGTCACGGGGGCGGGCCGAGTGGCCCGATCCCGTAGCCACACCTCGTTTCCCTCTCGCTGCAAGATTTCCCGACGGCTTGACGCCGGTGAGCGGGGGCTCCGATGGTCATCCTCCCGGAAGTCCGTCCACCACGCGTACACGGCGTCCCGCGGGAAGGGGACCGTGCGTTCGATTCGGACGATCATTCACGGGGGTGGAGGCGGTGGAGGGTAGGCGGCCTGGGCACGGGCCATGGCTTTCCGCTCCTCCTCGATCCGGCGCTTTCGGTTGATCGCCCGCGTCTGGACGTACGCGCCGAGGACGAAGAGGCCGATTCCACCCAGGGCGGCCACGAGGGTCGCGACGTTCAGGATGTAGAGGCCCGCGGCCAGGAGGAGCCCTCCGATTGCCGCCGTGATGATCCCGATCAGGTCGTCGATGAAGTAGTAGCTGACCCCGAAGACGACGACCACGACGAGGAGGGCGACGATGAGCGGGGGATCCAGCGTGCGCGCGGTGAAGTAGGCTTGCCCGTTCATGAGGGAATAGACGAGCGCGCCGGCGAGGACGCCGACGAGGAACGCGAGGGCGACCTTCACGAGCTTGGAGAACAGGATGCTCCCGATGATCGCGCCCACGATGGCCAGGACGATGCCGACCAAGTTGCCGCCTAGGGGCACGCCCAGGAGGTAGCCCACCGCACTGCCCAGGAGGGCGCCGATCATGGACATGACCATGGCCCAGATTCCGTGCCCCCAGAACGCGAGGAGCAGCCCGGTCACGATGAGCACGCCGCCGATGAGGAGGGTGACCTCGGGGGCGATGTTCGGGATGGGAGGCGCCATGGACCTATCCCATTCGGGCGGGGGTATAAAATTGTAACGCGGTGAATCCCGCGGAGACCGCACGCGGCCGACGGAGCTCCTAGCCGCGTCCTAGGACATCGTCGGCGCGCTTCCCGATTTCCGTCATCGCGCCCTCATCGACGACCTCGGGCGGCAAGAGGTACTTGCGCACTTTGAGGTCCTCGTACTCGAGCACGTCGATCACCGTCGGGATGCGGATCGCATCTCCGAGGACCGCGACGGTCCGGAGGGGAAGCTTCGCGACGATGTTCACCCACATACCCTTGTCCGGCACGCCGGCCAAGGCGCTCTCGACGTCGGACGGCTCCTTGAGGGACATGACCAGACGGTTCGCGAGCTGGCTGCGCACCTCGTCGTCGATCCGCGAGGGGCGTTGGTCGATCAGCGCAAGGATCAGGTTGAACTTCCGCGTCTCCCGCGCGAGGCGGCTGAAGATGGAGTACTCCACGAGCCGCGGGTCGAGGAACTTGTGGGCCTCCTCGAGGAACAGGACGAGCCGCGGAAACTTCTCCGTCTGCTCCGTGTACAGGTCGAACAGGCGGCGCGCGAGGACGTTGGCCACGAACAGGTAGACCATCTGGTCCGTCCCGAAGTCTCCGAAGTCCAGGACGACGGACTTGCCCTCCTTGATGTGCGCCAGCATCTGCCCGAACGCGTCCTTGGCGCCCTTCTTGATGAACGGCAGGCGCTGGAAGCGGCCCATGCGCCGCTGCAACGCCTGGAGGACCATGAGGTGGAGCTGGCCGCCCTCGACCTCCGCCTCCGTCGCCTGCTTGTCCCGGATCGCGCTGACGAGGTCCACGTCGCGCGGCTTCGTGCGGTAGATCGCGTAGATGTGGTCGATCATCGGCGGCGTGAGGTCCTGGAACGCGATGATCAGGTCCTCCGGCGTGATCTGGTCCGGGTCCATGACGAACGGTTTGGCCTCCGTGTTCTTCGAGTCCAGGGAGAACGTCTCGACCTTGTGCGGGAAGAAGTACTTCAAACCCTCCGTGCCGTCCGTCTTGCTGTACACGCCGTACTCGCCATGCATGTCGAAGATCAGGACGGAGCCCGCGTCCTTCGCCAGGATCGCGGTGCAGATGAGCTTGTTCAGGATCGACTTCCCCGTGCCCGTGCGGCCGAAGATTGCGAACGGCTTCTCCACGAGTTTCTCCATGTCCACGTGGACGTAGAACGGCTCGACGCCCGTGATCGTGCCGATGGGGGCGGACTTCTCCGTGGGCTCGTAGATGCGCTCGACGTCCGCCTTCGTCGCGTGGCGGCACTCGCTGAAGTACGGTGGGATTGTCTGAGGCTCGCTCAGGGCGCCCGTCTCCTTCTCGATGAGCTGGATCATCCGCAGCTTGGCCTTCGAGTAGAAGATCGGGCCGCCGTACCCTTCGTGCGTCTCCGGTCGGGGCACGACAATGTCGCTGATCGTGGACCCGGCGAGCTGGTCCGCGATGTCGCTCGGCTCGTTCAGCACGTCCTCCACGAGGCAGTAGAAATCGTAGCGCGCGCCTTGGACGATGACCGGGTAGGCGATGCGCAGCTCCTCCGGATTGCCGAGTTGCAGCTTGGCCACGAGGCCGTCGATCACGCTCGCGGCGACAATCTCCCCGATCTTCATCGCAGGTCCCTCGCGACCTTGTCCAGGTACTCATGGAAGGCGGACTTCCTGCGGCCCTCGACCTCCGTGAGCCCGTCGAGGACCGTGCGCACGTCGATGCCCATGCGGAGCGCCGCCCGGATCACGGTCTCCTGATAGATCGGCTTCAGCTGCCGCACGGTCACCGCCATCCGGTGGGCCTCGATCAGCGGCCACGGGTACCCGACGGAGACGAGGCTCCGAGCGAACGGCGCGAGCTGGCCGAACACGTACTCGGGCTCGTCGCGGAACGTGCCCACGTCCACCCGGAACCACTTCCGACCCTGGGGATGCAGGCGGGCGTAATAGATGTCCCCATGCAGGAGGCCCTCGCGCGCGGCCTCGGACTCCTTCGGCGCGCGGACGAACGCGGTCGCGCCGTGCGGGATCTGGGACTGGCATCGCGCGAGGAAGTCCTCGTCCGTGAGGACCTGCCCGAACGTGTGGAGCTGGCTGTCCTTCGAAATGCCCACGAGGACGTGCTCGCGCTTCTCGCACACCTCGACGAGGCGCTTCATGAACGTGAACTGCTTCGGGAATTCGGAGAGCGTGCCGTCCATGGCGACGATGGCGCCCTCGCAGTCGTCCGCGAAGTTGATTGCGAGCTGCCCCTCGATGAGGCGGCGGTACTCGTTCACCATGTCCCGAGGTTGGTTTTCGTTCGCCCCGCGGGTGAACTCGAACAGGGCGCGGTGCAGCTCGTCCTGCTTCTGCACGAACTCCTCGAACGTCGAGAGGCCGAGCATCCGCTGCATGAGGCGCACGTCGAGCCGCTTGAACCGCTCCCCATCGAAGTTGTAGCGGAGCAGGCCCACGGAGATCAGGGCGAGCCACCAGCTCGACAAATTCAGGAGGAACGAGTAGGAACCGTCCACGGCGATCATGTCCCGCGGAGGGTCCGCGGGCCGGAAGATGCGGAACTCGGGCACCGCCTCGGGCGGGATCGGGAGGTCTCGCTGGTTGCGGACGAGGAGCTCGAGCTCCTTCCGCATGTCGTCCACGTAGCTCATGCCAGGACTTCCACCCGCGACTCCTGGGTCGGCGTCATCGTCACGCGCAGGCGGCTCGGGAAGCGGTCCGCGACCTCGGCCAGGTGCGTGATCAGGATGACCTTTTCGAAGAACTCCCCCATCCGGAAGAGCTTTTGCACGAAGAGTTCCCGCGAGACCTCCGTGTCCAGGGACCCGAGGTCGCCCTCGTCGATGAACAGGGTCTTCATGCGGCCGAAGGTCCGCCCGAGCTGCGGGAGGGACGCGAGTTCCCGGGCGATCGCGAATCGGAGGGCCGCGTTGATCTGGGTCTTCTCCCCCCCGCTGAACTCGCCCACGTCATGCCAGAGGCCGTCCACGCCCTGCACCTGGATCCGGATGCCGTGGCCCCGGCCCTCCTCGTACGTGGCGAGCTTGATCCTGCTGAAGCGTCCGTCCGTGAGCTCCGCGAGGTTCTTGGACGCCTCGATCTCCAGTTCCGGGAGGAGCTGGTCGATCGCGTACATGACCACGCCTCGGTTGTGGAAGATCCGATTCACCAGGATGTCGACGATTTCCCCTCGCAGCCGCAGCTCGTCCCGCAGGCGCTCCGCCTCCTTGAGCCTGGACGCATCCGCCTCGAGGCCCTCGATCTGGGCGTGGAGCTGCTTCGCCTGTCCCTCCCGCGTGTGGAAGGCGCGCCTCTCCGTGTCGAGCGCGGCCCGGATCGCCTCGAGATCGGATTTCGCGGCTTCGTACGCGGTCTCCTTGATCCGGAGACCGTGGTCCTCGCTCTCGAGCGAGGCAAGCTCCGCCTCCACGGCGCCGAGTTGGCGGTTCTGGTCGGCCAACAGGGCCGCGGGGTCCCCAAGGGCCTTGAGGCGCGCGCCGATCTCGTCGGCCTTCCGCCGCTTCACGCCCTTCTCGTGGACTGCACGGGTCAGGTCCTCCACGTGCCTCCGGTCCCGCTCCGTGAAGGGGTTCGCATCGAGCTCGCGGAGGGCCGTGATCTTGGCGTCGTCCAGCCCCTGAAGGGTCTCGTGGCTCTCGTCCGCTTCGCGCTTCAGGTCCGCGCGGAGCTCCTCCACCTGGGACCGCAGTTCCGTGAGGACGAAGGAATCCTGGTCGATGGAGCCCACCTTCTCGTGGATGTGGGCCAGGGCTTTCTCCGTCCTCGCGCGCTCCTCCTGGAGCAACCGCACGGTATCGGCCCGGTCCGCGAGCCATTCGAGTTCCCGTTCGATGCGGGCGACTCGTTCCTCCAAGCGCCCCTCGTCGCGGACCAGGTTGAAGGCCCCGTCCCGGTCGAGCTCCGTGCCCAGCCCCGCGAGCTTGCGGTGGAGCGCGTCCATCTTGTCCTTGATCTGGTCCCGCCGCCGCTCGTGGTCCTTCTTGGCCTGGTCGAAGATCCGCTCCGCGGTTTCGGCCGCGAGGCGCACCCGCTCATGAATCTGCTGCCGCTCTTTCGACCCGTCGAGTTCCTCCCGGACCGCATCGAGGTCCGCGGCCTCCTCCTCGAGGGTCTCGAGCTCCTTCCTGAGCTCCTCGGATTGCGTCCCCTGCTGCCGCGTCTCCTCCATTCGTCGGCCGAGGGCGTCGACCTGCCGGTGTCGGTCTTCGATCGCGGCGTTGATTCGAACCCAGGCCTCGTGCTCGGCCTCCTTCCTCCGGAGGTCCTCTTCGGCGGCGCGCAGCTTCCCTTCGAGGGCGGCGACTTGGAGGCTCCCCGCGGCGAGGTCCCTCCGCGCGGCCTCGAGCTCCTGGCGGGCCGGGGGGAGTCGCAGGAGGGACTCGGTCCGCGCCGCAATGTCCGCGTCCTTCGCGCGCAGGTCCGACTGGAGCGAGACCTGCTCCTCCTTGGCCCGCTGGAGAGCTCTCTCGAACACCTCGAGGCGGAACAACTTCTGGAAGACCGCCAGGCGGTCCGCGCCCCGGGCCGCCCCGAGCTCCTTCATCTCCTCCTGGCGGACGAACGTCGAGTTCCGGAATCCCGTGTAGTCGAGGCCCACGACGTCCTGGACGGTCTGTTCCTTCTCCCGAATCGTCCCGGAGATCGCCTCGCCGTCGCGGCTCACCTCCAGGTAGGAATCCTTCTTCGTCGTGAAGCCCCGCCGGACCTCCCAGCGGCTCTCCCCCTGGCGGAAGCCCACGCGGACGTACCCGCCGGGCCGGCACACGTCCGCGGTCTTCACGGTCTGGATGTCCGTGCGGGTCGTGGACCCGTACAGGGCGAACGTGATCGCGTCCAGGATGGAGGACTTGCCCGCGCCGGTCCGTCCCGTGATCACGGTGAACTTCTCGGGGAAGCGGATGGGCGGGTCCGTCTTCTCGACGTAGCGCATGAATCCCCGCATCTCGATTTCGTCGAGGACGAATCCCTCGCCCGCCCCCGCGGGCTCGAAGGAGGTCGCGGCCTCCGCCTCGATCTCCTCGGAGCTTCTCATGCGAGGGCCTCCCGGAGGATCCGTTGGGCCTCCGTCTTGATCGCGTCCCGCCGCGCGTGACCCGCGAAGTTCTTGTCCACGTACTCGGCCAGGAGCCGCATCGGGTCCATCGTGAACTCGTCGGTCGTGATGCGCCCGCGCTCGGTCGACACGAGCCGGAGCTCGTAGTGGAACGCGTCCTCGAGACGCTTCTCGAGCTTCCGCTCGTCCAAGGAAGGGCGAAGCTCGTCCGGGAGGCGGACCTCCACGCGAACGAGCTTGCCCGCCACGTCCGCGGGCAGACTCTCGAGCACCCGTCGGGTCGCGTCGTCGCCCAGGGCCAGCGTCACGTCGACCTTCTCCATGGGCCGCGCGGGCAGCTCCACGAAGGACCACGTGCCGTCCGCCCGCAGGGCGACGAACCCCTTTGGGTCGAGACGCTCGCCCCAGTCGATCCGCTCCGGGGCGCCCGGGTAGACCACCTTCCCAAAGAGGGACTGGTGCAGGTGGATGTGGCCGAAGACCGCGAGGTCCACGGAGGCCGGGAGCATGTCGCGGCTGAACGTGAAATCGTGGGGGACCACCTCCGGAGGTGTTGTGCTCGCGTACCGCACCCCCTGGAACTCGAAGTGGCCGAAGAGCAGGCGCAGGTCGGCGTCCCCGAGCTCCTCAGCCCGGTTCTCGATCCAGCTCTTCCAGACTCGCCGGGCGGCCTCGTAGGCTTCCTCTCTTGGGATATCCTTGCCCAGCTTCTCATGGATCTGCTCGACGATCTCCTCGGGATGTAGGTAGGGGAGGAGGATGAAGCCGACCTTCCGGCCGTCGATCGTGCGCGTCTCGGCTTTGGGGTCTCGGAAGATGCGCACGTGGGCGTACCCTCGGAAGTCGTCCAGGGACGTGGACCGGGCGGCCCGCCGCGGTTGGTCGTGGTTCCCCGCGAGGATCCAAACCTCGATTCCGGCCTTGCCGAGCGGCTCGATCACGTCGCGGCGCACGAGTTCGCGGAATACGGGCGCCACATGGGTGCGGTCGAAGAGATCCCCGAGGATGCAGAACAGGGACGCCCCATGGTCGATGGCCCACGTGGCCGCCCTCGCAAAGTTCCCGTGGAGGTCCAGGGCCCGCTCCGAGATCCCCGTCTCAGGGTCGATCCGGAAGTCGAAGGAGAGCCCTTCGTGGACATCCCCTATGCAGACGATCTCATGCATCCTGGTCGACGCAACGCCGAGACGCTACTTATAGCCTCGAGTTGCAGGTGGGTGAAAGTGGTAAACCCCCCGGCCCGTTAGGGGCAGCCGTGCTCACCCTCATCCTCGCGGATGCAGAACTGGAAACGGTGCCTTCGCCCCTGCAGGGCCACCCAGCAGTCCGAACGTCCGCGAAGCGGCGCGGCCGCTCCCCGGCCGCGATTCTCCTGGACAGCAGCCTCCACCATCCTGCCCTGAAGAACTTCCCGGAAGGCGAGCGCCGCGGCCGGCCGGACATCGTCCATCTGTTCGCCCTCCTGTGCCTGGATTCCGTCCTCAACGCCCAGGGCCAGCTCCGGACGATCGTCCACACCCGCAACGATGACGTGATTCGCCTTGCGCCCGAGACCCGGATCCCCAAGAACTACCCGCGGTTCGTCGGCCTCGTGGAGGATCTCTTCCAGAAGGGCGCGGTCCCCGAGGGCAAGCCCCTCCTCGCCCTGGAGCGCGGGGTCCCGCTTGGGAAGCTCCTCTCCGAAGCGCGCGCGCCGGCCTGGGCGTTCAAGGAGGGGGGCGAGCGAGTGAACCTGTGGACGGAGTTCGCGAATCTCGAGGGCGATCTCGTCGCGGTGGTCGGGGGATTCCCGCACGGGGACTTCCGCAGCCCGGTCGCGGAGCTCTGCGACCGCGTCGTCTCCATCCACGAGGAACCGCTACGAGCATGGACCGTGACGAGCGAGATCCTCGTCGCCTACCGACAGCGGCTCCTTCCGCCGAAGGACGGTTCAGGGTAGCCGCGGCCCTCGCCGTGCCGGGAAGGGCGCATCCTCCCGGATTGGCTCGCCCTCCCCATATCGGGACGCCCGAAGGGGCTCGAGGTCTGGGGGCCGTTTCCCGGCGGCTAGGTACTCCGCGAGGAGCCGTCCGATTTCGGGGCAGAGCTTGAACCCGTGGCCGCTGAAGCCCACGGCGACAAAGAGGCCTTCGGGCCCGGCGGCGTCGAGAATGGGGAACGAATCTGGGGTGACGTCGTACACACCGGCCCATCCGCCGCGCGGCTGCGCGCGGGCCAGGTCCGGGAACCGCTTCGCGAGTCGTGCCCGCAGGTCCCTCACGGTCGCCCCCGGGACCGAGTCGTCCTTGAGCTCGTGCTCCCGGACCGTCTTCCGCGGATCCGTGTCCATGTACCCGACTAGGACGTCCTTCTCTCCTTCCGGCCGCGAATACGTGTTGTGGTAGAAGTCGAAATGGATTCGCGGAGCGCGGTCGAAACCCACGGGGCGGCGGAGGATGGCCACTTGGCCCCGGACGAAGTGGACCGGAAGCTGGACGCCGGCGGTCTTGGCGAGGCTCGGGGTCCAGTTGCCCGCCGCAAGGAGGACCCGGTCCGCGGCGATCCGACCGCCGCGGATTCGTACGCCGGTGACTCGGCCTCCTTGGAGGACGACGCCACGACAGGGCCTTCCTTCCAGGATCGTGGCGCCGTCCCGGGCGGCCGCCGTGGCAAACCCCGAGGCCGTCGCGATGGGATCCGCGTAGCCCGCGTTCGGGTCATCGACCACGGCGGCGTAGTCTGCGACATTCAAGTGCGGCTCGAGGCTTTGCGCCTCCTCGGGTGTAAGCCGTGCGACTTGGACCTCTTCGGACTTCATGAGATCGAGGAGCTTCTCGAACGCGGGCAAGTCCCTCTCACGCGTGCCCGAGAGGAATCCGGTGGTCCGGAAGTCGCAGGAAGCCCCCGTCTCATCCTGGAACCGCTGGAAGAAGGCGAGACTGCGGCGGGCCAGCCGGATGCCCAGGCGGCTCTCGTAGTGCTGGCGGACGATGGCCCCGCTGTGCCCCGTCGCCCCCGAGGCCACATGGCCCGATTCGAGGAGCACGATGCGTTCGCCGCGGCGGGCCAGGTGGAAGGCGACGCTGGCCCCCATGCATCCGCCGCCCACGACGACCACGTCGGCGCGGGAGGGAGCCAGGTCCACCACGGGCACCGTGAATCTCCGACGCCTTATCGGGCTTTCGTAGCGCTCGCAACGCTTTATCTGACCGCCTCCCGATTCGCGGCGCGTGCCCGACACCTGGCGCCTGGGTACGGGGGACGAGCGGATTCGCGCCGCGGTCATCGGATGCGGCGGCGCCGGATGCAACACGCTCCGCCATGTGGCGTCGGCCGCGGGCGTCGAGCGGGTCGCGATGAACGACACGCTGCATCCCTCCATGGTGGGCATCTCCCGACGTGTGATCGTGCCCACGGAGCCCCTGATGGCGATCGCGTCCCTCGAGGAGAAGGCGATCCCCAGCCTGTCGACGAACGAGGAGAAGGAGCTTTCGGACGCCCTCGCGGACCGCAACTTCGTCGTCGCGATCGGCGGCCTCGGAGGGCAGTTCGGCGGCTGGGCCCTCGGCGTCGTCGGTCGGGTCGCACGAATCCTGGGCGACACGTGCCTCGCCTTCGCCACGATTCCGTTCCACGCGGAGGGCCTGCTGCGCCGTCAGCTTGCCGAAGCGCAGCTGGGCGTCCTCCGGAATCGCGCGGACAGCGTCGTGGCGTTCGCGAACGACGCGCTCCTGCGGGCCTATCCTACGCTCCCGCTCTCCAAGGCGTTCGGCGCCATGGGCGCCATCATGGCCCGCCCGGCGGGAGGCCTGGCCTCGGTCCTCACGCGGTCGGACCTCGTGCCCTTGAAACGCTTCTTGGGCCGCTCCAAGGACTGGCGGTTCGGGATGGGCGCGGGAGGGGAGAAGCATCGCTGCTTCGTCGCGGTCGAGGAGGCGTACGCGAGCCCGTGGTTCACGGGACGGCACGAGGACGTACGCGAGGCGGTCGTCTTGATCGGGCAGCCGCCGGAATCCTCCTTCGAGGACGAACTCCTGCGCGAGGTGCGGCTCAGGTCCCCGCTCGCGGACGTCGCCTGGGCCGTCCTCCCGGACCCCATGCCCGAGGACCGCGTCCAGGTGCAGATCCTCGCCGGGCTCGGCGTGCGTTGAGCCGGCCTAGGGTGAAGCCGGCCCGCGGCCGACCAGCTCCCTCAACGTGGACCCCACAGCGGCGGGGACAAGCACCGCGGCTCGCCACCCGCGGCGGTTCCGCCGAACTCCTCCCCCGCGTCAGTCCGTGACCGCCGAGGTGATTTCGATCTCCTCGGCGAGGTCCACGCCCATGGTCAGGCTGCCCCAGCGTCCGATCGCCTTCACGACGTCGTAGCTGCTGAGGATGCCGACGACCTCGCGGCCGTTGAAGACCGCCAGGTGCCTCAGGTTCGCCCGCCGCATCAGGCGCGCCGCGTAGGCCAAGGGCACGCCCGGCGTCACGGTGACGAGGGGCGCCGTGGCGACCTCCCCCACGAGGCTCGTGCTCGGGTCGCGTCCGTCGGCGAGGGCGTCCACCACGTCGCTCGACGTCACGATGCCGAACGGCTCCTCGCGGCCCTCGGGGCGAACGATCAGGCTGTTCACCTTGGCGTCCGCCATGCGCTTGGCAGCGGCCTGGAGCGTGGCGTCCTCGGAGACCTCGAAGACCTCCGTGGACATCGCGTCCCGGACCCGCACGTATCGGGCCATCGTCCCCGCAACGCAGCCGCGAGGGGAAATGTTCTCCGTCTGTACAATACGTGCGGTCCGTCCGGCTCGCGGCACCGCCTCGCTGAATCAGGCTCGATAACCGCGTCCCAAAGGATTAAAGCCTGGAGACCGACGCCGCGGGAGCCATGGCCGAGGAGACTCCCCAGGCCCCTACCCACCTGCCCTCGCGGATGGTCGCGGCATTCAACGGCGCGCATCCCCTGGGCCGCGTGATTGAGCACGTCTACCTGACGTACGACGGCGGGACGCCCATGGTCCACCTCTCGCGCAACTTCATCCCGGGCGCGGACCCCGACCTGATCGCGTCCATGTTCACCGCGATCGACAATTTCATCGATGAATCCTTCCACGAGATGGGGGTTGGGAGCGTCCGGAGCATCGAGCTCGGGGACCACCACCACGTGGCGTTCGGGAAGGGGAGGTGGCTCCTCCTGTTCGTTATGTACCGAGGCCGCGAGTCGAACCAACTCGAGCGGCACGTGATCCACCAGGTGCGTACGATCGAGGAGCAGTTCGCGGACCTGCTCCGGAACTGGTCCGGAGACATGGATTCCGCGAACACGCTGCGGGACTTCCTGGCACGAGTGTGGTTCTTCGACCACGATGTGTCCAACTCCGCGGCGCCCGTCGCAACCGTGGGGTCCGCCTCCGCATCGGGCGACCCCTCCGAGTCCCGTCGCACGTGACGGCGGGGTCGCTTCGGAAGTCACCGTGCGCCGAGGCACCTCTCATTGAACGATGTGGTAGGCGAGCATCAGAATCAGCACCCAGAGGATGGCGAAGGACGCGGGGAAGATCACCGTGAAGAACCAGAATCCCGCGCGGTGCGCCAAGCTTTCCATGCGGTGGTGGTAACGCATGAGCGCACCCTCCTCGTCGTGCTCCTCGAAGAACCGTGCGACCCGGGTTCGGAGGTCCGTGACCACGATCCAGATGACAAGCCAGAACAATCCGAACGCCGCGAGCAGCGTGACCAGGGTCGTGGATCCGGCCACGTTCACCCGGGTTGCGGCGAGCGAGGCCGTGAACGTCTCGCTGGCGACGAACATGGCCCGGTAGCTCTGGAGGACCGATTCGTGGTGCTCGAACTCGCGGATCGCGTCGTCGTGTTTGATGGGGAAATCGAGCGCGATGGGGACTCCGCAGGCGGGACAGAACCTGAGGTCGGCTTGGATGAGCGGGGCGCCGCACCGGCGGCAAACGGGAGTCGCGGCCATGGGATATCGCACCGCTATCTACCGTGACGGCTTGACGTTTCTGGGCGCAGGGTCACCGCAAACCTCAACCGAAGATACCACGGTCCGCACGCCGGTGCGACCGACCATGGACCGTTACCGCGTCCGGGAAGGCCAGAAGGTGCGATTGGATTCCTGGGATCCCGGGGACACGTCCGCGTTCCAGGGGAAGAAGAAGGACGGCCTCGACGCCCTGGCCGATCTCCGCGAGAAGCTCGACCCCCTCCAGGAGCTGCTCTATGCGGAGCATCAGCACAAAGTCCTCGTGGTCTTGCAGGGCATGGACACATCCGGGAAGGACGGGACTATCCGGCGGGTCTTCGAGGGCGTGAACCCGCAGGGCGTGCGCGTCGCCCGCTTCCGTGAACCCACTCCCGAGGAGTCTGACCACGACTTTCTATGGCGGGCCCACAAACAGGTTCCTGCGAAAGGGGAGATCGTGATCTTCAACCGCAGCCACTACGAAGGCGTCCTCGTCGAGCGCGTCCACCAGATCGTTCCCAAGGAGGTCTGGAAGCGCCGCTACCAGGAGATCAATGACTTCGAGCGCCTCCTGGCCGAGGATGGGACCGCGGTCCTCAAGTTCTACCTGAACATCGACGCGGACGAGCAGAAGCGCCGCCTCCAGGCTCGGCTGGACGATCCCTCCAAGAACTGGAAGTTCAGCTCGAACGACCTTCCCGAGCGCCGGCTGTGGGCGGAGTACATGAAGGCCTACGAGGAGGCACTCGAGAGGACGAGCACGCGCTGGGCGCCGTGGTTCTTGGTCCCGTCGAACCACGCATGGTATCGGGACCTCGTCGTCTGCCGCATCTTGGTCGATACACTCCAAGGGCTCAAGATGCGGTATCCGCGGCCCGCAGTGGACTTGAAGTCCATCGTGATCCGCTAAGGGCTATAGAGGCCGGGCCCGCCCTCCATAACCCCCGTATGTGTAACCTTTAGTAGATGGCGCCGCGTCCGGGATTGGCACGAAGTCGCTCGATTTCGTGACGCAGGGGGAGGATCCGTGAGTCACGTGGGCCGGCTTGGTACGATGCCCTCGGCCCGAGAGGCGCCCCCGCGTCACGCAGGCGCTGGCGCGAGGGTGGAACATGCGCTCGGGTGGGCATAGGTCCGTGGAGGCGTACCGCGACCTGGATGACCCGAGCTTGTACGTGAACCCGAACGTCGCGCGGATCCGGTTCATGGAACGGGTCCTCGAGGAAGCGGAGGATTCAATCCCGCCGCTCCTCGAGCGGACCAAGTTCCTGGCCATCCTGGGCAGCAACTTGGACGAGATGTTCATGGTCCGGATTGCGGAGCTCCGCCGCCTGGCCCACGCCGGATCGACCATCGCTATGGCGGACGGCCTCACGCCGACGCAGACCTTGGCCGAAGTGCGGCGGGAGATTCTCCCGCTCCTGGCCCGCGGCTCGGACTGCTGGCGCACCAGCCTGTTGCCCGGCCTTATGGCGGGCGGCGTCCGAATCCTCACGCACGACGAGCTGGACCGACCGGAACAGCGACGGCTGCGGGCCTACTTCCAGGACAACATCTATCCCGTCCTGACCCCCCTCGCCGTCGACCCAGGGCACCCGTTCCCGCACATCTCCAACCTCAGCGTGAACCTTGCCGTGGTCCTGCGGGATCCCAAGCGGGGCCAGCAGTTCGCCCGCATCAAGGTGCCCAACGTCTTCCCGCGGTTCCTCCCGCTTCCGCGGGGCCGACGCGCCCTTCCCGCGGCCGGGACGCCTGCGGGTGTGGAGCCGCACGAGTTCATCTGGATCGAGGAGGCCATCGCAGCCAACTTGGATACCTTGTTCCCCGGGCTCGCGGTGGATACCGTGTACCCGTTTCGAGTCACGCGGGACGCGTCCATGGACACGAAAGACGCGGAGGCGGAAGACCTGCTCACGGTCGTCGAGGAGACCGTGGACCGGCGGGCGTTCGGGCCTGCCATCCGGCTCGAGATGACGAACGCGCCTCCCGGGAACCCCGTGCGCGAGCTCCTCACGCGGCACCTGGGCCTGGAGCCCGAGGACGTGTACGAGACCCCGGGGCCCCTGGGTAAGGTGGACCTGTGGGAGCTCACCCGCCTGAACCGCCCCGACCTCAAGCTGCCGCCCATCGAGCCCGTCACCCCACCCTTCCTGCAGGCGGGCGAGCCCGTCGTCGACGTGCTACGCCGGCGGGATGTGCTCCTCTACCATCCGTACGAGTCCTTCTCGCCCGTGGTCGACTTCATTCGCCAGGCCTCGCGCGACCCCCAGGTCGTCGCGATCAAGCAGACCCTGTACCGGATCGACCGGAACTCGCCCATCGTGGCGGCCCTCCTCGAGGCGCGGGAGAACGGCAAGCAGGTCGCGGTCCTCGTGGAGCTCAAGGCCCGCTTCGACGAGGAGAAGAACATCGCCTGGGCGCGGACCCTCGAGAAGGCTGGCGTCCACGTCACGTACGGCATCCTGGGCCTCAAGGCGCACGCCAAGGTCTGCCTCGTCGTCCGGCGGGAGGGCGACCGCATCGCCCGCTACGTCCACGTGGGGACGGGTAACTACAACACGGAGACCGCGCGGATGTACGCGGACATCGGGTTCCTCACGAGCCGGCCCGATTTCGGTGCGGATGCCACGGAGCTCTTCAACGCGCTCACGGGCTACGCCCGAAAGCCGCGGTACCGTGCGCTCCTGGTCGCCCCCGGCGCGCTGCGCCGGGCGTTCCTGAACCGCATCGAGCGGGAAATCCGCCGTCACAGGCGGCGGGGCGACGGCTACCTCGCGTTCAAGATGAATGCCCTGGAGGACAAGGAGTGCATCCAGGCCTTGTACCGCGCCTCGCGTGCCGGGGTCCGGATTGACCTGCAGGTGCGCGGATTCTGCTGTCTCCGGCCTGGCATCCCCGGCGTGAGCGACAACATCACGGTCATCTCCGTGGTCGGCCGGTTCCTGGAGCACGCGCGAATCTACTACTTCCACAACGGAGGCAATGAGGAGATTCTGCTGGGGAGCGCGGACATGATGCCGCGGAACCTCGACCGACGCGTGGAGCAGCTGTTCCCGATCGAAGATCCCACGATTCGGACCGCCATCCGCGACCGCATCCTGGCCGTCCACCTCGTGGACAACGTCAAGGCGCGGTGGATGCAGCCCGATGGCAAATACGTGCGGCTCCATCCCGCGCCCGGCTACCCGGAGACTGATTCCCAGCGCTGGATGGCCGACCACGCCGGGGTGTGGAACGGGTACGGGAACGACCAGGGCCTTGAGCTCGCGAGCCTCGAACCCATCATGCACCGGCGGCGGACGCTTCCCGGCGAGGTCGAGCGCGGAGACACGCCTGCTTCGCGGTCCGCGCGCAATCTCCGGCGACGCGGGAGCAGCCGCGGGACTCGAGGCGCGGACCGATGAGGATTGCCGTCCTCGGGGACGCCCACGGCAACCTGGACGCGCTCCAGGCAGTCCTGCGGGATCTCCGCAAGCGGCGGGTCGACGCGATCTGGAATCTCGGCGATCTGGTGGGTTACGGCCCGCACCCGGAGGAGGTCGTCCAGCGGATGCGCAAGGGAGCCACCCTGGCCATCGCGGGGAACTTCGATCTCAAGGTCCTCGGCGCGGACCCCCGTGACCCGGGGACGAGGGGCACTCCCCTGGGGAAGTGGATCGGCCCGGTCTGGGCCCGGGAGAACCTGTCCCGGACGAGCCTGCGCTACCTCAGCTCGCTCCCCCGCGAACGACGGCTCACGATCGAGGGCCATCGGGTCCTCCTGACGCACGGCAGCCCCGCCTCGAACACGGAGAGGCTGGAGCCGGGGACGCCGCCGGAGCGGCTCGCTGAGCTTGCGAAGATGGCCCATGCGGAGATCGTTGTCTGTAGCCACTCCCACATGCCGTTCCTCCGCACGGCCGACGGAGTCACGTTCGTGAACTCGGGCGGGGCGGGGCGTTCGGACGACGGAGACCCGCGGGCGAGCTACGCGGTTCTGGACGTAGCGAAGAACCGGGTCCGCGTGACCCACCACCGCGTGGCCTATCCCGTGGAGGCGGCCGTGGACGCGCTTCAGCGGCGCGGCCTCCCCGCGGCGTTAGGCCGCATGCTCTTGGAGGCCACGACGCTCGAGGGTGTGCTTGCGAATCCGAAGGGGCATCTTCCCGGCTCCACGGCGGCCCATGCACGGGATTTGGAAAACGTACTTGCGCTGGCCCGGAGTTGCCGGTACGAAGTCGGCCACGCTCATCAGGTGACCCGTCTGGCATTGGACCTCTTCGACCAGCTTCAACCCCTCCATGGACTTGACAAGGGCGCACGGCGCTGGGTGCTCTATGCGGGCCTCCTCCACGACATCGGATGGCTGGAGGGCGCGAAGGGGCATCACAAGACCTCCCAGCGAATCATCGAATCGTCCCACGCCCTCCCCTTCGCGAAGAGGGAGCGTAGGATTCTCGCCTGTGTCGCCCGATACCATCGGGGTGCGTTGCCGAAGAAGCGGCACCTGCCCTATGCCGAACTCTCCGAGGCGGACCGCGCTACGGTCTCGAAGCTCGCGGCCCTCCTGCGTGTGGCGGACGGCCTGGACCGCACCCATGCCTCCGTGGTTGCACGGCTCTCCGCGAAAATCTCGCCCCGTCGAGTCCAGATCCTTTGCGAAGCGCGCACGGCCGCCGAGGAGGAGCGGCGGTTCGCCCTGAAGAAAGGGGACCTGTTCCGAGACGTGTTTGAGCGGGACTTGGCGATCACATGCTCTCGCCGCTAGATCCTCCCGCAGATCCGCCGCCGTCCCACGTCGTCGCCTTCATGGACATCGGGTCCAACTCCGTCCGGCTCCTGCTCGTCCGCATCAATCCGAACCAGACCTACACGGTCCTCACGGAGCAGAAAGAGGTCGTCCGGCTGGGCGAGACCGTGTTCGTGGACGGGCGGCTGCACCCCACCGCAATCCGGAGGACGGCCAACGCATGCCAGGACTTCGTGTCCCTGGCCCGCGCGCGCGGGGCAACCGAAATCATCGCCGTCGCCACTTCGGCGACCCGGGAGGCGAAGAACCAGGCTGAGTTCCTGCGCACGCTGAAGCGCCAGGTGGGTCTGGACGTCCGGGTCATCTCGGGGAAGGAGGAGGCGAGGCTCATCTACCTCGGCACGTCGCACGTGGCGAGGAAGGAGGACGGCCAGGCGTTGTTCATCGACATCGGCGGCGGGAGCACGGAGCTCGCGATCGGGGACCAGAAGCAGTACGCCTATCTCGACTCCTTGCGGCTCGGTGCGATCCGTCTCTCGGAGATGTTCCACTTGGACGCGGACGGGCCCATTTCCAAGAAGCACTACGATCGGGTGTGCGACTACGTCCGGGACACCGCGGCGCCGACGTTCAAGCGGATCCAGCGATTCCGTATCGGTCAGTTCATCGGGAGCTCGGGGACGATTGAGAACCTGGCGGACATCCTGTACCGTGTGAGATACGACCGGCGAAGGGACAGGTCCGACGTGATGCGGCACAGCGAGCTGGCGAAAATCATCGATCTGCTGTTCTCGCTGTCCCTCGACGACCGGCGGGCTGTCCCGGGTATCAACCCTGAGCGGGCGGACATCATCGTGGGCGGCGCGGCCATCGTGGACGTATTCATGGATGAGCTCGACCTCCCGGAGATTCATCCCACGGACCGCGGAATGCGGGACGGGCTGCTGCTCGACTACCTAGCGAACAGCGAGCATGCGGACTTCTACGGGGGCGTGCCGATCCGGGACCGGAGCGTGCTCCAGCTCGCCCGGGCCTGCGGCTCGGACGAGGCCCACACCCGGGTCGTGGCCCGCCTCGCGACGGAGCTGTTCGACAGCGCGAGGAAGCTTGATGTGCACCGCTACGGGGCCGAGGAGAGGGATCTCCTTGCCTTCGCGGCATTCCTCCACGACGTGGGGGCGTTCCTCTCGTACGACAACCAGAACGAGCACGCCTGGTATCTGATATCGAGTGC
This sequence comes from Thermoplasmata archaeon, assembly GCA_035632695.1. Taxonomy (NCBI): domain Archaea; kingdom Methanobacteriati; phylum Thermoplasmatota; class Thermoplasmata; species Thermoplasmata archaeon. The sequence goes on along the minus strand of DASQGG010000203.1, from coordinate 3,473 downwards.
GGACCTCCTTGGGTTCAACCGCACGGAGATCGGAATCATCGCCGCACTCGCCTTCTTCTCACGGAAAGGGTTCCCGAAGCGAGGGCATCCCAAGCTCGAGGGGCTGGACCCGAGCTCCCAGAACGTGGTCCGCACGCTCACGGCGTTCCTCCGCATCGCAGACGGCCTGGACCGCAGTCGGCGGGGACTCGTCGAGCACGCGCGCCTCTTGAAGGGTCGGGACGGGCTCGTCCTCCACATCAAGGCACGGGGGGACGCCACGACGGACCGGTGGGGAGTCCAATACAACAATCCCGCGATCGAGAAGCTCCTGGGCCGCCGCGTGATCATGGAATAACGGATCTGTCCAAAACCGAGCGACTAGAAAGCCGCGGCGATGGCGGCGATTCGTCGATGGAATTCCGGGTTGTTCACCGTCGTCCACGTCCCGGCGAAGGTCCCCCGTAGCTCCTCGCAGCGATCGCGACGGGACGCCATGTACAGGGCAATTCCCGGGTGGGAGACGGTCTTCGATCCGGCGCCACCTTTGCGCAGGAACTCCCGCTCAAGGAGGTCTGCGGTCATCCACGCCTCTCGCATTTCCCCAAGATGATCCTGCACCGCCTTGAGCGATGTGACGAGTGGCTCCGCTTCCGGGCCTGTGACGTCGGCGAGGAACTCGAGTGCGTACCGCAGGCGCTTGACCTCGATTCGGAGTCGGTGATACCTCCGCAGGGGGACGTCGTCCCCGGTGAGCCATCCGTCGTACGCCCGCACGGCCGCGAGATGTTCATACAGGACCACCGGACCCTCGTGGCTGAGGAGAGAGGGGCGCACGCGGCCACTCTTGGTCAGCACCGAGAGAACGCCCGCGGACGCGTCCTCCAGAAACACGGGGAAGTCTCGTTTGAATCGGCCGTAGGCCGGCGCGTTCAGACGCTCCAACAGGCGTCCTCGGAGCCTCGCCCTGCGATCCTGCCAGTCTCGGAGGAGGGTGTCCATGTCGTACCGCTCCCTCATAGGCGCCGTCTCCCGGAATCGGCGGGCATGATCCATCATGACGTCGAGGTCCCGCACGGGTCCCAGCGTGCGACCCAGCGCACGCAGTTCACGGGTGAATGGCTCGAACTCATCCGCATCGAGAAAGCGGCCAAAGATCCGCGCGGCCGTCCTCATGCGTCGGACCGAGACCCGCATGGCATGGAGCCTCTCGATATCCTCGCCTTTCCGGGTGCCTCTCTCGTTGGCCACCATCCTGCGGAAGTGAACCGAGAGGACTTTCTTCGCGACGTCAGGCATGGCGTCGTCTCGGCGGATTACGGAGTCGTGCCGGGTAGCGGGCTTTGGCCGGATCCCCGTTGAGTTCCTTACAGGCATAGTGTTTCGTCCATGGGGGCGGGGCGGGAGCGCAAAGGGAAGGATATTCTCGCCCGTCGCTTAAACCATCCGAGCCGCCCCGAAACCGTGAGGTGTCGCGTCGGCCTCCAAGCGACACCGTTCCTTCGGACTCGAACAAGATGAGTCGCACAGGCCGTACGTGCTCGATTCCCTGGCTGGCCCCGTACGTCGTGCAGGGGTGAACCAACAGGCCGGTGCGGTCACCGACCCATAGTGCTCCATGAACTATGGGGGAAAGGTATTCCAATCATGCGAGCGTCGCTAGCCCGGGGCAGGGACCTCCTCCATCCGACCGATGCTAACCCCCTGCCTCCTTAATTCTGGGTTCGGATGGAGGGACGCGTGCTGCGTTCTTCTTAGGCCCGGGCCATCAAGGCAATCATGCATGTGCCGTCGGCCGAACCGTCCCGACGGGTCACTTTCGTCAGTTCCGTTGGCCTGGGCTAGATTATCCGTGCCGCGCTCGCAGCGGTCCCCCCGGATTGGGAAGGACAAAAGGGATGGGCGTGCTCCCGTGGCCGGAGTCAATCTTTCCGGCTTCCGGGAGCCTGCTCCCGTCATCTCCAGGCGATTCCAGCTACTAGAAGCTCGGCCCGCTACTCTATGGAGGAACCTGAGGGAACCGGAGGCGACCGGAATCTAGGGTCGGAGCCAAGGCGGGCCTGTGGCGAAGGTGCGACGCCGACCTCACGCCGTGGTGGTGATTCGGGTTCTTCGAGCCCGCGCAGGAGGCACCGGCTCGATCACGAGCGAGCGAATTCGGTCGCGGTCGACTCTGAACACGCTGCGGTAGACCTTCGGTGCGCGATTCGCCGACGAGGTCATACGCACCCGCGCGGTCACCGCATCCCCCTCCTGTCGTACTTCCTCAATCTCCACCTTGATGGGCTCCCCGCGATGCGCGAACGAGGCGGCAATCTCTCGGATTCCATGTCGCTCATGGCCGAGTTCATCGCGCAAGCGCGCGTCCATGCTGAATGCGTTGAGCGCGTCCAAGAACCGGCCGTTGTTCAACGCCGTGAGGTAGTGCCTCACGAGCGCCTCCTCGGGGCCTCCGCTGCCCGCGTTCATGGCTTCCATCATCCGGCCACTCCATCCGAGGTGTCGAGCTTACCCGTTTCCACCATAGAATACGGAGGCCTACGAAGAGTCCGGGTCCTCGAGCACGGCCAGGTTGATCGCCTGTTCCGCGATGTCCGTCGCGTAGCTTGCCGTCCGGCTGAGGCTGTCCACGATCGCCCCGAGGGCCAGGAGCTCCTCCCCCTTCTTCGCGGACACATGGTGGGATAGGGCGTCCACGAGCTTCTGGTGCTGCGCCCGGGCGTCGATCGCCTCGTTCGCAGAATCGATGTCGCCCGACATGAGGGCGCTGAACGCCTTGTCGAGGATGGCCGTCGCCGAGGCGTTGGCGGCCTCGAATTCCTTCACGAGCTTCGGATCGAGGTCCTTCTCCCCCACGAGGACATCGTACGTGCTCGCGATGCGCTCCGCATGGTCTCCTACACGTTCGAGGAGCTTGGCCACGAGCCGGTGCGTGTGAATGCCAGTTTCCAAGGGGGGCTCGGTGGTGCCCGGGGGCGCTGTGTGGGCGAGGTGGTATTGCTTCGCGACCATCCAGTACAACCGATCCACGTCCTGGTCCCGCTGGGCCACATCGCGCGCGAGGGCCATGTCCCGGGTCTTCAGGGCTTGAATCGCGTCCTCGAGCATCGCTCGTACGCTGAGATGCATGCGGCGAAGGCACTTCTCCGAGCTCAGCTCTGAGGGATCCGAAAGGTCCTGGACAACGATCGTCGTGCGCGTTTCCTCGATGATCTCGGGTCCGATGACGAGTCGGCAGAAATCGCGGGCCACGCGACGGACGAACGGTCCCGTCTCGGGCCGGAACCGAATCTCGATCAGGCCGAACCCGGAAATGTATGCGCCGATGAGCTTCCGGAGCAAGTGCTCGCGTTCCTCGCTCCCCTTCTCGTCGAAGATCTTGCGTCGGGCGGCCGCCTTCTCGGCCGGCTGGGGTCTCCCGGTCACCGACCCATCCGCCGCGGTCTCGAGGAACACGGTGTCCCCCGCCTTCAGGCCCGCATCCACCACCCACC